>JAOPWT010000429.1 GCA_025965555.1 Mycobacterium sp. | reverse complement strand
GTTCTTGATCTCGACCGCGACGATCACGGCTCCGATGGTCGCGATCGGCTGGTACGCCGCTCGGATGCCTGATACCGCCCAAGGAACGCACGGGCTGCCGAGAACATGGCGCGACTGAACTTTCGGGACCGACGAAGTAGTTCGCCTGTCAGTGCGACACCGCTTCCGATATCGACCGCGCCGGTCGCCATAGCAGAGCACCGACGAGGAGACCCACGAACGGGATGGCCGCCAGTACCGTGCTCAGCGTCGCGCTCCCGCCGGTGACGAGCGTGAAGTTGGTCAGTACGAGCCACATACTGGCGACCAAGCCGACGCAGGCCAGTGCGGGGGCGATGCGCGTCTGCCAGACGCGCCCTTCGGTGTGCTCGCGGTGTCGCACGAAGTAGGCGAGCACGGCCACTGACGTGGCGAGCATCAGTAGCACCATGCCGACGGTCGCGACTCCGGCCATCGAGCCGAAAACGCCGACCAGAGGGTCGATTCCGAGTATCGCGAGAATTCCGAGAATGATCGCGGCCGTCATCGTCTGCACCAGCGAGGAGAACGCCGGTGAGGAGTGACGTCCGTGCACGCTCGCGAGGCGCGCAGGGAGCAGTCTCTTTCCGGCGAGCACGAATTGGTAGCGTGCGATCACGTTGTGGAACGACAGCACACAGGCGAACAGGCTCGTCAGCAGCAGGACGTTGACGACGTCACGGCCGACGCGGCCGAGGCTCGCCTCGGTGGTGTCGAGCAGCATGTTTCCGTCACCGGCGAGGGTGCGCTGCGCGACGGCGGCCACCTGGTCGGGTCCGATCGCGACGACGAAGGCCCAGCAGGTCACGGCGTAGAAGGCGCCGATGATGAGGACCGCGGCGTAGGTCGCGCGCGGGATGGTGCGCTCGGGGTCGCGGGCTTCGTCGCGGAACACCGCGGTTGCCTCGAAGCCGATGAAACCGGTGAGGGCGAAGAGAACGGCGATGCCCAGCGCGCCGTGGGTGAACACGTCGGGCTGCAACGAGGTCAGGGTCAGACCGCTGGGACCCGGTTTTGCGACGATCGCGAGGTCGAGCAGCACGACGATGCTGATCTCCAGTACCAGCGCCACGCCAAGCACCTTGGCGCTCAGTTCGATGTGACGGTAGCCCAGTAGCGCAACGATGGCGAGTACCGCGAATGAGTAGACGGGCCAAGGTATTTGCGGTCCGTGGTAGAAGCCGACGGTGTCACCGATCGCCCACCCGATGTAGCCGTAGATCCCGACCTGGATGGCGGTGTAGGCGATGAGCGCGACCACCGCGATGCCCTTTCCCATCCGCTGACCAAGGCCGACGGTCACATACGAGAAGAAGGCGCCCGCCTCGGGTACGTGCGGTGTCATGGTCACGAAGCCGATGCTGAACAGCAACAGCACCATTGCGGCGATCAGGAAGCCCACCGGCGCGCCTGCCCCGTTGCCGAGCCCCATCGCCAGTGGCATGTTGCCGCCGATGACGGTCAGCGGCGCGGCCGCGGCGATCACCATGAAGACGATTCCGACCGTGCCCAGTCGCCCGGTGAGGCGGCTGCCCTGTTCGGGGATCGTGTGTTCGGTTGTCATCGGGTCTCCTGGGGTTGAGGCAACTGGTGCGGCGTCGGATGGGCGAGTGCCTGGCGGAAGAGGCCGTGGTCGAGCGCATGAGCGGTCAGGCCGTTGCGGCCCGTCAGGGTGGTGGCGGCGGTCAGTACGTTGACGATCGCCTCCTCGGTGGCCTCGATCGTCAGGTCGAACAGGCGCGTCATCAGTTGTGGGGCGACCATGCGCAGCGGCACCTCCGGCGCGGCGGTGCCGGGGTCCTCGTCCCACGCGTAGGGCGGAATGCCGCGGTTGCCGGTCGCGAACGCGAGCATCAGGTCCCCGCTGTACTGTTCGCCGCTGCCGCCGAGTCGGCTCACCGCAAGCGCTGACCGCTGGGCCAGTCGGGTGCATTGATGCGGCAGCAGGGGAGCGTCGGTGGCGACGATGACGATGATCGAGCCGGAACCCTGCTCGTACCTCGGCGACACCTCGGGCAGAGGCACCACATCGGGTCCGATTCGCTCGCCGACGGGCACGCCGTTGACGCGCAGCCGTTCCCGCCGTCCGTGATTGGCCTGAACCAGGACGCCGACGGTGTAGCGGCCCGTGGCGGTGTCGGTGACCCGGGAGGAGGTGCCGATGCCGCCCTTGAAGCCGTGGCAGATCATGCCCGTGCCACCGCCGACGTTGCCCTCGGCGACGCGTCCGCCACGCGCAGACGCGAGTGCGGACCGGACGTGTTCGGCGCGGACGTGGTGGCCGTTGATGTCGTTGAGAAGCCCGTCGTAGGTTTCGCCGACGACGGGCAGCGACCAGTAGAGACCCTCGCCGCGGGCCTGCACCTGGGCGGACACCAGCGCGTCGCGGACGACCCCGACGCTGTGCGTGTTGGTCAGGCCGATGGCCGAGGTGAGTTCACCCGACTCGCGGATCCACTCCAACCCGGTCAGTTCGCCGCTGCCGTTGAGGCGGTGCGCGCCGGCGAACACCGGTTCGTTCCAGATGTCGTCGTGTGGGACCACGACTGTCACGCCGGTGTGGACGCCAGGGGACCCAGGCTCGTCGAGCGTGGCGTGTCCGACGCGCACGCCGGTCACGTCGGTGATGGCGTTGTTCGGTCCGGTGGGGTGTTCACCGACGATGACGCCGAGATCTCTGGCGCGCAAGTGATCCTCCAGGTCGAGTAGTTCTTTTCCTTAAGTGAAAAGAATGCGCTCAGGTGGTGTTCTGCGCAAGGGGAACGGGAAAATCGGGTTCGGCCTGCTCGAGGTGCCGACGAGTCGCCGAGTACCCTCGCTGCATCAGAAGCCGGATCGAGTCAGTGGTAGCGGGGAGCGGATGACGCGTGGCACGGCCTAGTCGACAAGTGGAGCGACGAAGCGAAATCCTCGATGCGGCAATCGCTTTGATTGAGCGACACGATCTGGCGAGTCTGCGGATCACCGATGTGGCCGCCGCGCTCGGGCTGACGGCCAACGCCGTCCGGTACTACTTCAAGGACATGGATCAGCTGTTGTCGGAACTCGCCCTGCGGTCCGACGTCCGCTTCTATGACGAGCGGCTCTCGGTGGTCGAACGCACCGATGACGTTCCCACTCAGCTCGCCCTGACGATGGCGGCGGGGCTTCCGACCGGTCCGGAGGATGCGGAGTGGCGGGCGATCTGGCGAGCGGTGCTGGCTGCAGGCTTCGAACTGGATCAGCGTCGCGACGTCCAGGGGATCTACCACCGGCAGGTCGAGCTCTACGTTCGGGTTCTCAGTGCAGGAGCGCAGAGCGGTGCCTTTCGCCTTGGCTCACCCGCGCGCGACATCGCGATGACGTTGATGGCCTTGGAGGACTACCTGGGCTATCGCATCGTGGCGCGCGATCCGGCGCTGGACCGGCAGACGGCCCTGCGGCTGATGCGCGAGTACGCCGAACTGGCCACGGGTGCCCTCCTGCCCTCGACGGTGTGACCCGGAGCCGGCCACGCGGGCGGACCCGGGAACAAATCTGCCCGCACCCCGGTTGACCCGGGCGACAACTTGAGTGCATCAGGCTCAACTCTGGTTTGACACACCGCACCCGCGGAGGGCAGGCTTGAGCGTGGTCCACTCAGACCCGTAACAGGTTTTCTAAACAGGAGGCAGTAACTATGGCTCGTGCGGTCGGTATCGACCTCGGGACCACCAACTCCGTCGTCTCAGTGCTCGAAGGCGGAGAACCCGTCGTCGTCGCAAACTCGGAGGGCTCACGTACCACTCCGTCGGTCGTCGCATTCGCGCGCAACGGCGAGGTGCTGGTCGGTCAGCCCGCCAAGAACCAGGCAGTCACCAACGTCGACCGGACCATCCGTTCGGTCAAGCGCCACATCGGCACCGACTGGTCCGTTGAGATCGACGGCAAGGACTACACGTCGCAGGAGATCAGCGCGCGCATCTTGATGAAGCTCAAGCGCGACGCCGAGAGCTACCTGGGCGAGGACATCACCGACGCGGTCATCACCGTGCCCGCGTACTTCAACGACGCTCAGCGCCAGGCCACCAAGGAAGCCGGTCAGATCGCCGGCCTCGAGGTCCAGCGCATCGTCAACGAGCCCACCGCGGCGGCGTTGGCCTACGGCCTTGACAAGGCCGACAAGGACCAGACCATCCTGGTGTTCGACCTCGGTGGCGGCACGTTCGACGTCTCGCTGCTCGACATCGGTGACGGTGTCGTCGAGGTCCGCGCGACCTCCGGTGACAACCACCTCGGTGGCGACGACTGGGACGACCGGATCGTCACCTGGCTGGTCGACAAGTTCAAGGCCTCGGCAGGCATCGACCTGACCAAGGACAAGATGGCCATGCAGCGGCTGCGTGAAGCTGCCGAGAAGGCCAAGATCGAACTCAGCTCAGGGCAATCCACCTCGATCAACCTGCCGTACATCACGGTCGACGCGGACAAGAACCCGCTGTTCCTCGACGAGCAGCTCAGTCGCGCCGAGTTCCAGAAGATCACCCAGGATCTGCTGGATCGCACCCGCAAGCCGTTCCAGTCGGTGATCAAGGACGCCGGCGTCTCGGTCTCCGAGATCGACCACGTCGTGATGGTGGGTGGTTCAACTCGCATGCCTGCCGTGACCGAACTGGTCAAGGAGCTCACCGGTGGCAAGGAGCCCAACAAGGGCGTCAACCCCGATGAAGTGGTAGCGGTCGGGGCAGCCTTGCAGGCGGGCGTGCTGGCCGGTGAGGTCAAGGACGTCCTGCTGCTCGACGTCACCCCGCTGAGCCTCGGCATCGAGACCAAGGGTGGCGTGATGACCAAGCTCATCGAGCGCAACACCACCATCCCCACCAAGCGGTCGGAGACCTTCACCACGGCCGACGACAATCAGCCGTCGGTGCAGATCCAGGTCTTCCAGGGCGAGCGCGAGATCGCCTCGGCGAACAAGTTGCTCGGCAGCTTCGAGCTGACCGGCATCCCACCCGCCCCGCGTGGCACGCCGCAGATCGAGGTCACCTTCGACATCGACGTCAACGGCATCGTCCACGTCACCGCCAAGGACAAGGGCACCGGCAAGGAGAACACGATCAAGATCCAGGAGGGCTCCGGCCTCTCCCAGGAGGACATCGATCGGATGATCAAGGACGCCGAGGCGCACGCCGAGGAAGACCGCAAGCGCCGGGAGGAGGCCACCGCCCGCAACGACGCCGAGGCACTGGTCTACCAGACCGAGAAGTTCATCAAGGAA
>JAOPWT010000420.1 GCA_025965555.1 Mycobacterium sp. | reverse complement strand
ATACGACTTCGACTATGTCTTCATCGACTGTCCGCCGTCGCTCGGCCTTCTCACGATCAATGCGCTCGTCGCCGCACCCGAGGTGCTCATCCCGATCCAGTGCGAGTACTACGCCCTCGAAGGAGTGGGCCAGCTGCTCCGCAACATCGAGATGGTCAAGTCGCATCTGAACCCGCACCTCGACGTCACGACCGTCGTTCTCACGATGTACGACGGCCGGACGAAGCTGGCCGATCAGGTCGCCGACGACGTCCGCGCACACTTCGGAGCCAAGGTGCTGCGGACCGTCATCCCGCGAAGCGTGAAGGTCTCCGAGGCACCGGGCTACGGCATGACGATTCTGGAGTACGACCCGGGATCGCGGGGTGCGATGAGCTATCTCGACGCAAGCCGCGAGATCGCCGAACGGGCTCACAGTGGAGAGAAGGGACAACAAGCATGACTCCACCCCCCAAGCGAACGGGCCTCGGCCGCGGGCTTGCCTCGTTGATCCCGACCGGTCCCAGCGACGGAAGCAGCGTGAGCCCGGCGATGGGCGCCGCAGCTGCGGACGTGATGTACGGCAGTGCGCCGACATCCGCGCCCACCGCCGCCGCGCCGGCCGCCGATGTCGGCGCCGTGTATCGGGAGATCGATCCGTCCGTCATCGAACCGAACCCCAAGCAGCCGCGCCAGGTCTTCGACGGCGACGCGCTCGCCGAACTCGTGCACTCGATCCGTGAGTTCGGTCTGATGCAGCCCATCGTCGTACGCGCGCTGGAGCAGGTCGACGGGAAGGCACGCTACCAACTCGTCATGGGGGAGCGGCGTTGGCGCGCAGCGCAGGAGGCCGGCCTGACGGCGATCCCAGCGATCGTCCGGGAGACCGCCGACGAGAGCATGCTGCGCGACGCTCTCCTCGAGAACATCCACCGTGCGCAGCTGAACCCCTTGGAAGAGGCGGCGGCGTATCAACAGCTGCTGGACGAGTTCGGCGTGACACACGAGGAGCTCGCGGTGCGGATCGGTCGCTCGCGTCCGGTCATCACGAACATGATCCGGTTGCTGCGACTGCCGATCGCGGTCCAGCGCCGCGTCGCGGCAGGGGTGCTGTCGGCCGGACACGCACGCGCGGTGTTGGCGCTCGAGAGTGGACCCGAGAAGCAAGAGGAATTGGCTGCCCGCATCGTCGCGGAGGGTCTGTCCGTCCGTGCGACCGAGGAGGCCGTCACCCTGGCCAACCGGGACGGGGTGCAGGACCCGACTCCGGCGCAGCGGCGGAAGCCGATCCAGATGCCGGGGCTCCAAGACGTTGCTGAACGGCTGTCGTCAGCGTTCGATACTCGGGTGACGGTGAGCCTCGGCAAACGCAAGGGCAAGATCGTCGTCGAGTTCGGGTCCGTCGACGACCTCCAACGCATAGTCGAGCTTATGAACGCGGCGAAGGCATGACCGGTCCATCGACGTAATTACGTCACTGTGACACATCGACGTACCCAGTGCGGTACTGCCGTCACCCGGAGGAGCTAAACCCTTGCGCAGCAACGTGATTCGCCTGAGACCGGAGTTGGCGTGACGTTTCGATGTGAAAATGAGCCGCGACCGTCGGACGCTCCTATCCTGGAGTGGCAGCCACGGCCGCCCGGCCGATCAGAAACGCGGGGAGTCTAGTGTCAGCACGAATCACGCCGCTGAGGCTCGAAGCCTTCGAGCAGCTGCCCAAGCACGCGCGGCGATGTGTGTTCTGGGAGGTCGATCCGTCGACCCTGCAGGGCGAGGACCACCTCGCCGACCCGGAGTTCGAGAAAGAAGCGTGGCTGTCGATGGTCATGCTGGAGTGGGGCTCCTGCGGACAGATGGCCGTGGCATGTGAATCGGACCAAACGGACTTCACCGCGTCGCCATCGGGCGGTGACGAACCCTGTCTCGGGTTCGCGTTCTACGCTCCGCCGCGTGCCGTGCCCCGCGCCGCGCTCCTGCCGACCGGACCCGTCAGCGCCGACGCCGTGTTGTTGACGGCGGTCGGCGTGGAGTCGGAGGACGACGGCGACGGGCTCACCCGCGCCTTGATGGCCGCGGTCGTCGGAGATCTGGTGCGCCGCGGCGTCCGCGCCCTGGAAGCCTTCGGTAGGACGGCCGAGACCACCGAACTCATCGATCCACAACTGGTTTCACCCGATCTGCGCTCAGCGATCGAGACGCTCGGCGACTGCTCGGTGGAGCAGTGCATCATCGACGCAGACTTCCTCGCGGACGTCGGATTCCAGATCGTAGCCCCGCACCGGTACTTCCCCCGCATGCGACTCGAGCTCGAGCAGGGGTTGGGCTGGAAGGCCGACGTCGAGGCGGCACTGGAACGGCTACTCGTCAGTGCCCAGCTCCAACAACCGGTCGGCGCCGGCGTTAGCCCGTGGTCGTGAGTCGATCAGCCCTGGGCTGCGCGCCCGGCGGCCTGTTCGACTGATCGCTCATGGGCGAGCAACTCGGCGAAGGTGAAGGTGCCCGTCGGACGGTCGTTCTTGCCGAGCAGGTAGAGCCGCTTCACGGCAGCGAGGATGCCCTCGGACAGTGAGTCACGGACCTGAGCGGACACCAGCAGATTGCGATCGTGTGGGTTGGTGATGTAGCCGACGTCGATCTGGACGGTGGGCATGCGGGTCAAGCGAAGTAGATCCCAGGTGCGGCCGTGGGTACGACAGTCACGTAAACCGGTGCGCGCCACCAATTCTCGCTGGACGAAGTCGGCAAGATTGCGGCCGATCGTCGACACCGAACCATGCGAGTTACCGAAGTGGAACGATGCCACGCCGTTGGCGGGGGAGTCGGGTAGCGCGGCGCAGCGCAAGCTGATCATCAGATCGGCGCCCACCGTGTTGGCCGTCGCGGCGCGCTCGGCGTCGGACGGACTGCGTCCCACCGGCCGGGACAGAAAAGTCTCCATGCCGATGGCCGTCATTCGGCCCTCGAGACGACTTGCCAAGTCCCACAAGATGTCCGCTTCGCTGATGGGCCCATCGGGTCCATTCATGATGGGCCCGTGGTCATCACCGCCGCGGCCCGGATCGATGATGATGCGCTTGCCCGACAGGCGCGGGCCGGAGCGGCGAACCAACTCCTCCTCGCGAATGGCGTGCAGCGATCCACCGGTCACCCGGGAGCCGAGAAAGTACAAGGACCGCAACGTCTCTGGGCCGCAGATGCCGTCGGGGTACAGGCCGTATTCCCGCTGGTAGGACATCAAGCCGTTGTGCGACTGAAGCCCGAAGTGTCCGTCGACCAACCCCGTGTAGAAGCCGAGATCCTGCAGTCGGGCCTGCAGAGTCGCGACGTCATCACCGTACATCGGCGCACCGAACTGGTGGGCCAAGGTGCGGGCGCCGAGGCGGTACGAGGCTTCCTTCAGTGCGCGATACGTGGCCTCGCCGACGATGCCGTCGACAAGCAAGCCACGATGCTGCTGGAAGGCGCGGACCGCGTGATCCAGATCGTCGTCGAACACGTCAAAGGCGACGTGCTTGCCGGTGGTGAAGTCCACGTCGGGGCTTTCGAGCAGGCCCAACGCGGCCAGTGCCGTCCGAATCTCGGCTACCGGGCCGCCCCGGTCGCCGTGGCGCAGACTAGACATACTCAGAATTGTCGCAGACGGAGCCGATAATTCAGAAACCTCCAGGCCAGTCGGGAAGCCGCGGAACCCGATCGCGGGAGGCCGATCAGAGGACGTCAGACAGTTCGCGCAGCAGCGCGGCCTTACCCTTGGTGCCCACGATCCGCTTCACCGGCTGCCCGTCCTTGAACAGGATCAACGTCGGAATGGACACCACCTGGAAGTCACGGGCGGTGCCCGGGTTGGCGTCGACGTCCATCTTCGCCACGGTCAGCGAGCCTGCCTTCTCGGTGGCGATCTCCTCGAGCACCGGGGCGATCATCTTGCATGGACCGCACCACGTGGCCCAGAAGTCCACCAGCACGGGGGTGCTGCTCGACAGGACGTCGCTGGAGAACGAGTCATCCGTGACGGCAACGGTGGCGCTGGTGGTTTCGGTCAT
>JAOPWT010000406.1 GCA_025965555.1 Mycobacterium sp. | reverse complement strand
TCATGTCCCAGCACGGCCAGACGACCATCGGCGTCACCGGCACCAAGGGCAAGAGCACCACCGCGTCGTTCCTCGGCCACCTGCTGCACCGGATCGGCGTCGATGCCGTCGTCGCCGGCAACATCGGCACGCCCTTGTCCGACCTGTCGCCGGAAGGCGGCGTCGTGGTCGTCGCCGAGTTGTCCAGCCAGCAGGCGGCGCTGCTCACCACGTCGCCCGCCGTGGCGGTGATCACGAATCTGTATGAGGATCACCTGGATTGGCACGGCGACCGGGACTCCTACTACCTCGCGAAGGCCAACGTGTTCCGCAACGGTGCGCGCTCGCTGGTGACGACGCCCGAGGTGGTGACCACCCTCGACCGCCTCGGCCTCACGCCCGTCGAGCCCGAGTTGCGTCTTGTCGATGCCGCCCACGTGCGGCGGACCGATGGGCGATCGGTGATGACCTATGAGCACAACCTCGTCAACGGTGCGCTGGCTGCCGCGGCGGCGGCGGAGGTGCTCGGCAGGCCGGTGACGTCCGACGAGTTCGACACCGCCGTGCTCACCTATGAGGGCCTGCCGCACCGGCTGCAGACCGTTCGGACCACGGGACGCACCCGGTGGATCGACGACACCCTGGCGACGACGGGGGAGAGCGTCGCCGCGGCACTGAAGGCGATGGATCCCGACGAGCACATCGCGTTGATCGTCGGCGGCATGGATCGTCAGTTGAACTACGCCAAGCTCGACGACTACCTGCGTGGCGGTGAGCGACGGGTGACCCTGATCCAGTCACCCACCAACGGCATCGAGATCGGGCGGGGGTTCGCGCAGGACCATCCGTCGCGCACCCACCTGGTACGCAGTCTCGACGAGGCGGTTCGCACGGCCGCAGCACTGCCCGACGTCGACGTCGTCCTCCTGTCGCCGGGTGCGGCCAGCTATGACCTGTTCACCAACTACGTGGCCAAGGCCGCGGCGTACTGCGAATTCATCGACGCATTGAACTGACGGTTCCCTGGCGCACCCTCCGGTGACGATCCCCTGTCGGACGGCGAACTAACCTGGAACCCGTGCCCGATCCATCGACCTACCGGCCTGCCCCGGGCTCGATACCCGTCGAGCCCGGCGTCTACCGGTTTCGCGATCCGCACGGCCGGGTGATCTACGTCGGCAAGGCCAAGAGCCTGCGAAGCCGACTCAACTCCTACTTCGCGGACCTGTCCGGACTCGCCCCGCGCACCAGACAGATGGTGATGACCGCAGGCAGTGTCGAGTGGACGGTCGTCGGCACCGAAGTCGAAGCCCTGCAGCTGGAATACAACTGGATCAAGGAATTCGATCCACGGTTCAACATCCGCTACCGCGACGACAAGTCGTACCCGGTTCTCGCCGTCACGCTCAACGAGGAGTACCCACGGCTGTTCGTCTACCGCGGACCGCGCCGCAAAGGCGTGCGCTACTTCGGCCCCTACTCGCATGCCTGGGCCATCCGCGAAACCCTTGATCTCCTGACCAGGGTCTTCCCAGCTCGGACGTGTTCGGCGGGGGTATTCAAGCGGCACAACCAGATTGGCCGCCCCTGCCTACTCGGCTACATCGACAAGTGCTCGGCGCCGTGCGTCGGGCGGGTCAGCGCCGAGGAGCATCGCCGGATCGTGCTCGACTTCTGCGACTTCCTGGCAGGCAAGACCGATCGGCTGGCCCGCGACATGGAGCAACAGATGAACGCCGCGGCCGAGGACCTCGACTTCGAGCGGGCCGCGCGGCTGCGGGACAACATCTCGGCGCTCAAGCGTGCGTTGGAGAAGCAGACCGTGGTCTTCGGCGACGGCACCGACGCCGACGTCGTCGCGTTCGCCGACGATGAGCTCGAGGCCGCCGTGCAGGTGTTTCACGTCCGCGGTGGGCGGGTGCGCGGCCAGCGCGGCTGGGTCGTCGAGAAGTCCGGTGAGCCAGGAAAATCTGGGCAGGAACATCTCGTCGAGCAGTTCTTGACGCAGTTCTACGGCGACCAGGCCGAACTCGGCGGCGCGGCCGACGACGCCACCAACCTGGTGCCGAGGCAGGTGCTGGTTCCGGTGCTGCCCGACAACGCCGAGGAACTGGAAACCTGGCTGTGCGAGCTGCGCGGCTCCAAGGTCCAGATTCGTGTGCCGGTGCGCGGCGACAAGCGGGCGCTCGCGGAGACGGTGCACCGCAACGCCCAGGAAGCGCTGCAGCAACACAAGCTCAAACGCGCGGGCGACTTCAACGCCAGATCCGAAGCACTGCAGAGCATCCAGGAGTTCCTGGGTCTCAGTGACGCGCCGCTGCGCATCGAGTGCATCGACATCAGCCACGTGCAGGGCACCGACGTCGTCGCCTCACTGGTGGTGTTCGAGGACGGGCTTCCCCGCAAGTCCGACTACCGCCACTACGCGATTCGCGAGGCGGCGGGTGGCGGCCGATCCGACGACGTGGCATCCATCGCCGAGGTGACCAGGCGCCGTTTCGCCAGGCACGTCGCCGACGCGCAGGCGCCCGTGGTCGAGGACGGCAAGCCGCGCAAATTCGCGTACCCGCCCAACCTCTTCGTCGTCGACGGCGGCGCTCCCCAGGTCAACGCGGCCGCCGCGGTCCTCGAGGAACTGGGCGTCACCGACGTGGCCGTCATCGGGTTGGCCAAGCGGCTCGAGGAGGTCTGGGTCCCGTCGGAACCGGATCCGGTGATCATGCCGCGCAACAGCGACGGGCTCTACCTTCTGCAACGCGTCCGCGACGAGGCGCACCGCTTCGCGATCAGCTACCACCGCAGCAAGCGGTCGAAACGAATGACCGCGTCGGCACTAGACTCCGTCCGGGGGCTGGGGGAGCACCGGCGCAAGGCCCTGGTGACGCACTTCGGCTCGGTGGCCCGGCTCATGGACGCCAGCGTCGAGGAGATCACCGCGGTGCCGGGAATCGGAGTGGCCACGGCGAACGCCGTCCTCGAGGCACTGGGCGTGCCTACGATCAAGGACGACATAACGGGATGACGGGCCAGGGGATGACGTGCAGCGAGAAGCCGAAGGCGGATCGCGCGTGACTGAGCACGTACGGAACGACCTGATCGACGACGAACCGGCTGCCGGCATCGACGTCGTACTGGTCACTGGGCTGTCGGGGGCGGGCCGGGGCACCGCGGCCAAGGTTCTCGAAGACCTCGGCTGGTACGTCGCCGACAACCTGCCGCCGGAGCTCATCGCCCGCATGGTCGACCTCGGTCTCGCGGCCGGATCCCGCATCACCCAGCTCGCCGTCGTGATGGACGTGCGCTCACGAGGCTTCACCGGCGATCTGGAATGGGTACGCCACGACCTGGCCACCCGCAACATCACTCCCCGCGTGCTGTTTCTCGAGGCGTCCGACGACATCCTCGTCCGCCGCTACGAGCAGAACCGACGCAGTCACCCGCTGCAGGGCAATCAAACTCTGGCCGAAGGCATTTCCGCCGAGCGCACGATGCTGGCTCCCATTCGCGCCGCGGCCGACCTGGTGATCGACACGTCGTCGCTGCCGGTGCCCGCACTCCGCGAGACCATCGAGCGCGCCTTCGCCGCCGAGACCGTGGCGCACACCAACGTCACCGTGGAGTCCTTCGGCTACAAGTACGGCCTGCCGATGGACGCCGATACGGTGATGGACGTCCGCTTCCTGCCCAACCCGCACTGGGTCGACGAACTGCGGCCGCATAGCGGGCAGCACCCGGCGGTGCGCGATTACGTCCTCGGGCAACCGGGGGCGGTGGACTTCATCGACACCTACCATCGGCTGCTGGACGTCGTCATCGACGGATACCGCCGGGAGGGAAAGCGCTACATGACCGTCGCGATCGGGTGCACGGGTGGCAAGCACCGCAGCGTCGCCATTGCCGAAGCGCTCGCGGACCGGCTCGACGGTGACGGAGAGCTGACGGTGCGGGTGCTGCACCGGGATCTGGGTCGCGAATGAGCGCACGCATCGTCGCGCTCGGTGGCGGCCACGGCTTGTACGCGACGCTGTCGGCGCTGCGGCGGCTCACTCCACACGTGACGGCGATCGTGACGGTCGCCGACGACGGCGGCTCGTCGGGCCGGTTGCGCAACGAGCTCGACGTCGTGCCGCCGGGCGATCTGCGAATGGCGTTGGCGGCGTTGGCATCCGACACCCCGCACGGCCACCTGTGGGCTACCATCATGCAGCACAGGTTCGGCGGCAGTGGCGCGTTGGCCGGT
>JAOPWT010000352.1 GCA_025965555.1 Mycobacterium sp. | reverse complement strand
TGACCGGTGACGTACAGCGTCTGGCCCGCCGCGGTCGCGTGCACGAACGGCGCAACGCCTGGCGGCACTCCGTCGTCGGGGCTGAAGGTGAACGCGCGAATGTCGGTCACGCCGCGAGGGGCCAGGTCGGGAAGCACCGCTTGTCGATGCGGCCGTGCACCCCCTGGCGCTGGTCGACCACCTGGGTGACCGTGAAGTCGACGGCGACCGACATGAACGAGTACGCGTCTCTTCGGGTGAGGCCGAAGGTGCGCTCGAGAACGTCGAGGGTCCGCAGGGCAGCAGCCTTCATCGCGGCATCGAGGGTGTCGCCGAACCCGTGCACCAGAAGCTCGGTCGAGGTCTCCAGGATCGGCACGGTGAACGGTAGGTCGCGCCGAACGGTCAAGCGCAGCAACCCGTTCAACGACGACTCCAACGCCGTGCCGCTGATTTCACCATCACCTTGGGAGACGTGCGGATCACCCACCGACAGTAGCGCGCCGGGGACCTGCACCGGGTAGTACATTCGCCCGCCCGCGCCGATGCGCCAGTTGTCGACGTTGCCACCGTGATCGCCCGGCGGCACCGACGACACCCGCTGAGGTGCGGCGGGCGCCACGCCCATGGTGCCGAAGTGCGGGCGCAGCGGGACCACGACGCCGGGGAGCGCCGGTTCTCGCGCCGCCACGTCCGGAGGCACGATCGTGCCGGGCTGGTCGGCCAGCGCAGTAGCGGTCCAGTCGTAGCCGAAGACGGCGCGGCCGAGCAGCGCGTCGGCGTCGAACTCGTAGATCGTCACCCGTTCGCCAGGGAGTTCGTCGTAGAGGTGTCCCCAGTGCGCGGCGAGGTTGGATCCGTACGGCAGCCGCGGCGCGGCCTCAAGGATGTCGACCTGCAGAACGTCGCCCGGCCGGGCTCCTTCCACCGCGATCGGCCCGGTGAGCAGGTGTGGCCCCGGCCCGCGGTCGGTGACCTGGTCGAAGACGGCGGCGATGCCGGGGTCCATGAGGAGGTCGGGGGCGTCGCCCGCGTGATGGGTGAGGGTCTCGATCTGCACCAGATCGCCCGACGCGACGGTGACCACCGGTTCCAGTCGAGGGTCGAAGAATCCCCAGTGCACCGTCGATGGCGTGGCAGGCAGGAAATGGTGCATGCGGCGATCATGCCGCGCAATGGGCGCATCCGCTCGGCGCGCAGACCGGAGATCGGAGATCGGAGATCGGGCCAAGGGGTGCACAGTGGGCGAATAGTGTCTACCCCACACTGCCGAGCACAGAGGAGTCCCAGCCCATGACCTCACCGACCACCGACCGTCGGATCCGGGTGATCCAGTGGACCACCGGCAACATCGGGAAGCGCTCGCTGCACGCCATCATCGGACGCGACGACATGGAGTTGGTCGGTGTCTACGCGCACGGCGCGGACAAGGTGGGGGTGGACGCCGCGGAACTGGCCGGCTGGGCCGCGCCCACCGGAGTGGCGGCGACCAACGACATCGACGCGCTGCTGGCGCTCAAGCCCGACGCGTGCTGCTACAACCCACTGTGGCCCGACGTCGACGAGCTCACCAGGCTTCTCGAAGCGGGCGTGAACGTCTGCTCGAGCGCGGCCTGGATCACCGGCGGCAAGCAGAGCCCCGAGGATCTGGACCGAATCCGGAAGGCTTGTGCGGCAGGCGATTCCACGATCTTCGGCAGCGGCGCCCATCCCGGCATGACCAACATGGTCGGGATGGTGCTCTCCGGCGCCTGCGAGAACGTCGACGAGATCCGGATCACCGAGTCGGTGGACTGTTCGACCTACGAATCGGCGGGCACCCAGTCCGCCATGGGGTTCGGCCAGGACCCCAACACACCCGATCTCGCCGAGAACGTACGGCGGGAGAGCGAGGTGTTCGCGGAGTCGGCGGCGATGATGGCCGACGCGATCGGCGCGACGCTCGACAGACTCACCTTCGACGTCGAGTTCACCACCGCCACCGGGGACAGCGATCTCGGCTTCATGCAGATCCCCAAGGACACCGTCGGTGGCGTCTACGGCTATCACCGCGGGTGGGTCGGCGAGAAGAACGTCGTCAGCGTCGGATTCAACTGGACGATGGGAACTCATGTCACCCCGCCCAAGCCCCTGGAACACGGGCACGTCATCCAGGTATTCGGCACGCCCAACATGCGCACGGTGCTGCATTGCCTTCCGCCAAGGGACTGGAAGGAATCTGGCTTCATGGGCCTCGGCATGATCTACACCGCGATGCCGGTGACGAATGCCGTACCCGCGGTGGTCGCTGCGGCGCCGGGGATCGTCACGCTCAAGGACCTGCCGCCGGTCACGGGACGGATCCGCCGTTAGTGGTCAGACGCGGGACGCGAGGGTGGCGACGCCTGGCCCGTCGAGGTCGGCCAATGCGTCTGGCCGGCCCGCCATGATCATCAACAGCGCTTCACCGGTGCCACGCGCCTCTGACCCGTTGCCGTGCGACCAGTCGACGTCGGTGGCGGTGATTCGCACCCCGCGGGTCCGCCAGGCACCGCGGATGGTCGGTGCGTAGCGGGCGAAGTCCAGTGCCGCACAGAGGCGTTCGGAGGGAATCGTGCGCACCAAGCCCAGCGGCCGTCGGATGTCCTGTTGGTGGATCATGTTGTCGGTCAGCGCTACCCTGCCGCCGAACCCACCACCGAGACCGTGTGGCTCGGCATTGTCCCGAAGAATCGTGATCAGCTGTTCGGTGGAGCGATCGGCCAGGTCGGCGACGGCGACCGCGTTGATGCGGTCCATCTGCAGGCGGCCCTTCACGAACCTCGCCATCTGTTCACGCGGTGAGAGGCCCTCGAAGCTGACGCAGTGCGCGGCGACGTCCCGCACGGACCATCCCGCGCACAGGGACGGGCTGCGCCATTGCTCGGGCGTCAGACCCGCGAGGAAGTCTGCGAAGTCCTCACGCTCTTCTCGCGCCAGGTCCCGTTGCGTCATCGAGGCTCCTCAGCCGTCCACCGTCACGCACACGCCGACGGCGCCGCCACCGACGTGCACGGAGAGCACGGGCCCCATGTCGGTGATCGACAACGAGTTCACCTGCGGCAGTCGCGTGGTGAGAGCTGCTCCGATCTCGGCCGCCCCGTCGTGGTTGTCGACGTGGTGCACGGCCAGGGTCGCCCCGCGGTCACCGACGACCTCGGCCACCGCATCGACCAGCGCGGCGTGCGCCTTGGAGACCGTGCGGATTCGTTGAGACAACACCAGCCGTCCGTCGACGTCCAGACGAAGAAGTGGCTTGAGCGAGAGCGCCGTGCCCAACCACGAAGCGGCAGTGCCGATCCGGCCACTACGCCGCAGATTGTCGAGGCGGTGCACGACGATGAACGCGTGGCCACGTGGCACCGCCGCCCTCGCCGCGGCCTCGACCGCATCGAGATCGTCACCTCCGGCGGCGGCGCGCGCCGCGGCCAGTGCGACGAATCCGACGCCGGCCGCCGCCGATCGTGAGTTCACCACGCGCACCGACGGGCCGAACTCGCGGGCCGCCCCGACGGCCGAGCTGAACGTGCTCGACAGCGCGGCCGAGAGGTGCACCGCGACGACCCCGCCGCCTCCGCTGTCGGCCAACGCCTGACGGTAGAACTCGGCGAGGTCAGCGGGGGTGGCACCGGCGGTCGTGACGTGAGCCTTGTCGTGTACGTCGTAGGGCACTTGGTCGACTTCGTCGAGCAGGTCGGCACCATCGATGAGCACGTGGAGCGGAACCTGACGAATTCCCCAGCGCTGCAGTTCATCCGGATGCAGCCGCGCCGACGAATCGGTCACCACGGTGACGACCACGTTCAGCCGCCGGAGCCCACGGCCGTCACGCCAGCCTCCGCGAGCCCCTTCATCATGAGGTCGGCCACCGCGAGGTGCGCCTCGAAATTCCAGTGGATGCCATCGGGATTGCCACGGCCGCTCATGACCTGCTCGCCGACCGCGGCCTTGAGGTCGACGATCGGCACGTCGTGCTGCCGTCCCCATTCGGTGACTGCGGCGACCGTGGGCTCACGCCACCGGTGCGACTTGCCGTAGGTCTCGGCGATGTGGACCGACGGAATACACGCCACGAAGGGGATGCCCGGACGGTTGAAGTCGATTGCGGCGCGCGTCTGTTCGAGATAGTCGGCGCTCAGGTGGGGCGGCAGTGCGGGTCGTGCGATCGGCGACAGCCGCGGCTGCAACCACCCGTAGCCGTCGCGCGCCCAACGACGCAACAACGGGGGCCGCACGTAGCGGATGAGTTCGCGCACGGCGGTGGGCAACGGCGAAGGGAGGGAGTCCATCCCCGACGTCGCGAAGATCACGGCGCCCGCACGGGGTAGCGCGGCCCACGCGCGGGGATCGCCGATGGCCGCCCACCACACGTCGCGACACGTCCAACCGATCCGACCGATCAGCTCCAGGTCCCAGTCAAGTTGGGAGGCAACGATGTTCGGCCAGATCCTCGGGTCGTCCGCGGGCAGCCCACCGGTGGGCCCGTAGTACGACAGCGAGTCGCAGAAGACGAGGAGTGTCTTACGGCTAGAGGACATCGTTGGCGACCTGAGCCGAAGCGTTCCACACGTCGAGGCGCCATCGGACATCCTGCGGAGCCGCGTCGTCTGCGGAGTGCCCGGACAGCTGCACCCAGCTAGCGTTGCCCATGCCACCGAGCACTGGCCAGTTGTCGACCGGCAGATCCAGCAGAGCGGCCGTCAGTGCGGCGATCAGCCCGCCATGAGCGACCAGGACGACCGGCCGGTCCGACGCGTCCCCTGCCCCGTCCGAGCCCCAGTCGTCGAGCTGGGCGAGCAACTCGTCGACCAACGGGGTACTGCGCGCGGCGACGTCGACCCTGCTCTCGCCCCCGTGCGGCGCCCACCTGGCGTCGTCGCGCCACGCGAGCCGGGCGCCGGGCGCAGCGGCATCCACTTCGAGGTGCGTCATGCCCTGCCAGTCACCGAGGTGCGTCTCCCGCAGCCGGGTGTCGACGGACACCGGGACGCCGCTGCGTTCGGCAAGTGTCGTTGCGGTGTCGAGGGCGCGCCGCAGGTCGGAGGACACGATCACCAACGGCTGGCGCTTGGCCAGCACCTCGGCGGCAGCGGCGGCCTGCTCGCGGCCGAGGTCGCTGAGGTCCGTGTCGAGCTGCCCCTGCATGCGGTTACCCGCGTTGTACTCCGTCTGTCCGTGCCGGAGCAGCACCAGGCGGCGAATCCTCACTCCGCACCGTCCGTTTCCGTTGGCGCAGCCGGCTCATCGGCCTCCAGATCGACGGGAATCACCGGGCAGTCGCGCCACAAGCGGTCGAGCGCGTAGAAGTTGCGCTCGTCCTGGTGCTGAATGTGGGCCACGATGTCGACGTAGTCGAGCAGCACCCAGCGGCCCTCGCGGGTGCCCTCGCGGCGGGCGGGCTTGTAGCCGGCCAACCTCATCTTCTCCTCGACCTCGTCGACGATCGCGTTGACCTGACGGTCGTTGGACGCCGAGGCGACGACGAAGCAGTCGGTGATGACGAGTTGTTCGGACACGTCGATGACGACGACGTCGTCGGCGAGCTTGTCCGACGCCGCCTTGGCGGCGATCGTGGCCATGCTGATGGCTTCCTCTGATGCGGTCATGCGTGGTGGTCCCCTGTCGCGAGAACGGTCGCGGGATACAGACCGCGCTTGGTCACGTACTGCACGACGCCGTCCGGCACGAGGTACCAGATGGGTCTGCCCAGTTCGGCCCGCCTGCGGCAGTCGCTCGAGGAGATCGCCAGGGCGGGGACCTCGACGAGATTGAGCGCACCAGCGGGCAGTTCCTTCATCGCCGCCTCGATGTGTTCACCGTCGAGTTCGTAGCCCGGTCGGCTGACGCCGACGAATCGAGCCATCGAGAACAAGTCCTCCCAATTCTGCCAGGACAGGATCGACCCCAAGGCGTCGGCGCCGGTGATGAAGTACAGGTCGGCGTTCGGGTTGAGCGCTCCCAGGTCCCGCAGGGTGTCCTTGGTATAGGTGGGGCCGCCCCGATCGATGTCGACGCGGCTCACCGAGAAGCGCGGGTTGGCCGCAGTCGCGATCACGGTCATCAGGTACCGGTCCTCGGCGGCGGTGACGGCGCGCTCGCGCTTCTGCCAGGGCTGGCCGGTGGGCACGAAGACCACCTCGTCCAGGTCGAACAGGTCGGCCACCTCACTGGCGGCGACCAAGTGACCGTGATGAATGGGATCGAAGGTCCCGCCCATCACCCCCAGCCTGCGTCGAGTCACGAATAGGGAGCTTAGACGGGTAGCAGCTGATCGATCACTGCGGCGAGCTGCTTGGCCGACCGGCACTCGTGCATCGCGATCACGCCCTCGTACCGCGGCACCGCCGAATCGCCGCTGCCCCACAGGTGCTTGGGCTCGGGATTCAGCCAGTGTGCGTGGCGGCTCGCGGTCACCATGTGGGTTAGCAGATCGACTTCGGGATTGCGGTAGTTGTTGCGTCCGTCACCGAGCACCAGCAGAGAGCTGCGCGGCGACAGCACAGTCGGGTACTTCTCCAGGAACGAGACGAAGGCGTGCCCGTAATCGGAGTGGCCGTCGCGGGTGTACACGCCTGCCTCCCTGGTGATGCGCTGCACGGCGACGGCCAGGTCGGAGTCAGGACCGAACAGCTCGGTGACCTCGTCGGTGGTGTCGATGAAGGCGAAGACGCGGACCCGGGAGAACTGCTGACGCAGCGCGTGCACCAACAGCAGCGTGAAGTGGCTGAACCCGGCGACGGACCCAGACACGTCGCACAACACGACGAGTTCCGGGCGGGCGGGGTGCGGCTTCTTCAGCACGACGTCGATGGGCACGCCGCCGGTGGACATCGACTTGCGCAGGGTCTTGCGCAGATCGATCTCGCCTGCCCGCGACCGCCTGCGTCGCGCGGCCAGCCGCGAGGCCAGTGTCCTGGCCAGCGGGACGACGACGCGGCGCATCTCGCGCAGCTGGTCGCCGGAGGCGCGGAGGAACTCGACGTTCTCGGAGAGCTGAGGGATGCCGTAGGTCTGGACGTGTTCGCGGCCGAGTTGTTCGGCGGTGCGCCGCTTGGTCTCCGCCTCCACCATCCGGCGCAGCTGCGCGACGCGTTTGGCGGCGATCGCCTTGGCGATCTGCTCCTGAGTAGGCGTGGGCTCCTCGCCGTAGGGCGCCAGCAGTCCCGCCAGCAGCCTGCCCTCCAGCTCGTCCAGCGCCATGGCCTTGAGCGCCTGGTACGACGAATACGACGGTCCGCGGCTGGAGCTGTACTTGCCGAACGCTTCGACGATCTGGGCGATCATCGCGGCCAACCGGTCGTCCATGTTGGCCATGTCCTCGTTGCCCGAGAGCATCTCGACCAATGCGGCCCGGAGGCCCTCGATGTCCTGTGACGGCAGGCCGGCGGGATCACCGTCGGCATCGGCATCGTCGTCGGCCACCACGGTGCGCGCACCGAGCGCGGCGGGGAACCACAGGTCGAACATCGCGTCGTAGGTGCCGCGGTGGTCCGGGCGCCGCAGCACGGCGCAAGCCAGTCCCTCACGCAGCACCTCGCGGTCGCCGAGCCCGAGGACGGTCATCACCCGCCCCGCATCGACCGTCTCGGACGGCCCGACCGCGATCCCGACACTGCGCAGCGCTTCGACGAACTCCACCAGATGTCCGGGAAGTCCATGCGGCGCAAGGGGTTGCGGCGGGCGCGTGCGGCGGACGGCCATTAGTTGAGCCTCAACTCCCCGCTGGCCTTCACCTGGTCGGACTGATGCTTGAGCACCACGCCAAGGGTGGCTGCGATCAGTTCGTCGTCGATCGTGTCCATGCCGAGTGCCAAGACCGTCCGGCCCCAGTCGATGGTCTCGGCGACTGACGGCACCTTCTTGAGTTGCATGTCGCGCAGCACCCCGACGATCCGGACCAACTCCTCCGCGAGCTTCTCGGGAAGTTCCGGCACGCGCGACAGCAGGATCCGCCGCTCGAGGTCGGGGTCGGGGAAGTCGATGTGCAGGAACAGGCACCGACGCTTGAGCGCTTCGGACAACTCACGCGTCGCGTTGGACGTGAGCAGCACGAAGGGCGTGCGAGTCGCGGTGATGGTGCCCAGTTCCGGCACGGTGACGGCGAAATCGGACAGCACCTCGAGCAGTAGGCCTTCGATCTCGATGTCGGCCTTGTCGGTCTCGTCGATAAGAAGCACCGTCGGGTCGGTGCGGCGGATCGCCGTCAGCAACGGACGTTGGAGCAGGAACTCCTCGCTGAAGACGTCCATCTTGGTCTGGTCCCAATCTCCCGACCCAGACTTGATGCGCAGGATCTGCTTGGCGTGGTTCCAC
>JAOPWT010000330.1 GCA_025965555.1 Mycobacterium sp. | reverse complement strand
TCTGGGCGGCGCCTGCTGCAACGGGTGACGTGGGGGGTTGCAGCGTTGGTCGCTGCAGGCGTATTCACCGGTACGCACCGGCTCGTGGTCGGCGACCACGTGGGGGCCGTTGTCTTCTTCAGTTTCCTGGTGCCGATCGTCGTT
Organism: Mycobacterium sp.; assembly: GCA_025965555.1. Lineage (GTDB taxonomy): Bacteria > Actinomycetota > Actinomycetes > Mycobacteriales > Mycobacteriaceae > Mycobacterium. The sequence continues at coordinate 4,700 of JAOPWT010000330.1, read as the reverse complement.
TTCTTGGCGGCGGCGCACCTCGCCGTCCGCGGACATACGTCACTGCGCGCCGACGGCGGCTCGACGGGGACGACACTGCGGGCGGACCGAACCTTCACCACACTCATGCTGGCTACCTGCGGCAGCTTCGTACCCATCGGAATCTACTTCGTGGTCGTCACGATCAACGGGGACCTCGATCTGGCCGGCTTCCGGCATGGTCGGGTAGGTGCGCTGCTCCTCGCCGTGCCCGCCACGTCGAGCGCCATTGGCTGCCTGATGGGCGCATGGCGCCGCGGCGGCATCGGCTATGTGAAGCTCACCCCGGCGGGCATCGAGATCGCCGATATCAGGCGCTACGAGTCGGTCAGTTGGACTGACCTCGTCGCCGTCGACGACCACTCCGAGTCCAAGAGGAGGACCCTCAAGCCCATCGTCCTGCGCTTGCGGGACGGCACCGAGAAGACCATCGACGGCGCATACCTCTACGTGCCCAACGGTGCCGGACTCTATTGGATGGTTCGGCACTACTGGCGTCATCCCGAAGACAGGGTCGAGCTGATCGATGATCGGGCGTTGGAGCGGCTACGCGATGGCCAGTTCGACCTCACCTAGTGGCGTCGTGCCCTCTGTTGGCGCCCATCGCGGTAACGTGAAACCCAACCGAGTCAGATCGGGGGCGTATCCATGGACCTCGTACTCGGCCTGTCGCTGACCTCGACGGCGGTCCGCTGGGTGCTCGTCGAGGGGACGACCGGCGAGGGCGATCCGATTGATCGCGGTGAGCTCGACATCCCCGCGATCGACACGCTGGACGCCGAGCTTTTGCTTCACGCAGTCCTGAATCCCGACGTCATCGCCGAACACCGGATCCGCGTCGTCGGCGTCACCACCACGTGTGCCGCCGAGCCGGCCGCGGCTGCTGTCGTGGAGGCCCTGGCGGCGCGTGGCCACCGCAATGTCGTGTCCGTCACCGACGACGCCGCCGTTGCCGCCCTCGCCGGTGGCATCGCCGCGATCACCGAGCACGACGAGGTGGCCGTGTGCATCGTCGAGCCGGATTCCGCCTTCGTTGCGCAGGTCGGCGACGGTGAAGTGACGGTCGAGCACATCGACCGGCCTGCGGACATGGCCGATGCGCTCGAGCTGACCAGCAGCGTGATCGCCGTCCTCGGCGAGCGCAAGACCGACGCGATCTTCGTCATCGGTTCGGACGACGTCGAGGTCATCGTGTCCTCGTTCGAAGCCATCACCGAAGCGCCGGTCTACTCCGCAGACGAGGCGGACCTGGCCCTGGCCCGCGGCGCCGCCCTCGTCGCCGCCAGGACCCTCGACATGTCGGGGCCGCCGATCGTGGGGCTGACACTGCGCCGTGCGTCCCGGACCGGTCTACTGTCCGCGGTGCTCGCCGCAGCAGTGGTGACGTTCGTGGTCTCGCTGTCGATCGCGATCGGCCTCATCCTGACCAAGGACTCTGCGGCGCAGCCCGAGAGGCTGAGTGCGGCAAGTGAATCCGAGCATTCTGCCGCTGCACCCACGGTAACGCCGCGTCCCGCCGCGCCGCCGCCCGTCGCCTTCCCCGACGCCAGTCGCGCCCTCGCGAAGACGATGATCGTGAAGGCGCCCCCGGCGCCCCCACCCGTCGCCGAACCGGTGTACGCACCGCCGCCCGCCGCAACGCCGCCGCCGTACCAGGCGCCCGCGCCGGTGTATGTGCCGCCACCTCCGAAGCCGCGTCTGCGGGATCGGACAACAAGGAATGCGCAGCAATCGTGACGGGAAGCGCGAAAGTGTCGACGCGCCGATTGCACCTAGCGAACGTCGGAACGCTTCACGTGCCGAAATCCTCACAACAATAGCCAACGGCCGCCACACGAGGGAATACGCTCCGGTAAGCCCCCAGCACCGAAATACTTTCAGTGCGCCGTTTGGGCGAGTTCTCGGCAGACAAAGGCTTTGCTCGCTATCCTTGCGAAATTGCGGCGACCGGGGGTCGATGAATCGTGGCGGTACAGGCCTTCGACGGCGAATGGCTCACCGACGCCGCGGAGGAGTCACCACCGACGGGTGACAGGGGTGTTCCCGCCGCATTCGCCAAACGGATGGGTTCACTGGGCATCCTTATCAGATTTTGTGCCGATCTGGCCGCCGCCTCGATCGCGTCGACCGCAGGTCTGATCTGGGCCCGTGACAGCGGTCTGCCGATGCCGCCGGTCTGGATGATGGCGTGTTATGCGCCGCTGCTGATCACGCTGTTCGCCATGCGCTCGACCTACCGCCGGTTGCTACACAAGACTCTGATCGACGAGTTCGTGGCGGTACAGATGACCGCTGCGCTAGCGGCGATGCTGTTGCTCGGTGGCATGGACCTCATTGGAGTACGAGGTGACCTCGGCGCCACGGTGGCCAAGGTGTGGATGGTCAGCGCCGCGGTGCTACCCGTCGGCAGGTTCGCCGCAATCTTGGGTAAGCGCGCGTTGCGTCGGCGCCATCTGCTGCAGTCGCCGACGTTGATCCTTGGCAACGGGGAAGTCGCCAGGCATCTTGCCAATCGTTTCGTCGACAACCCCCAATACGGAATCCTGCCGGTCGGTTTCGTCGACGCCGACCCCCCATGGAATCCCACCGAGGAACCCGATGCCCCCATTCTGGCTGTCGGCACACCGGAGAAGATGGCCGACGCAATCCGCAACACCCGGGCAGAAGCGGTCGTGGTCGCCTTCTCGAAAACCCGCGACCACGATCTGATCCCGGCCATCAGGATCGCCGAGCTCGCCGGCCTCACCGTATGGGTCGTGCCCCGAATGTTCGACGGCATCTGCAAACGGTCCCGTGTGGACTACGTGGGTGGGCTGCCGGTGCTAGTGCTGTCGAACACCAACCCACACGGCTGGGAGTTCGCCACCAAACATTTCTTCGACCGGATCATCGCGACCGCCCTACTCGTGGTGGTCTCACCCATCTTCTGTCTCATCGCATTGGCGGTGAAAGTGTCTTCACCTGGGCCAGTCTTCTTCCGCCAGCAGCGAGTCGGCCGCGATGGCGTGGTATTCGACTGTCTGAAATTCCGCTCCATGCGGCCGCCTGACGACTCAGACGCTCGACTGGCGCTGCATCGGGGAAGCGCCCCGGGTGGCGTGGAGGGTACCGACCGGCGAACGTGGATCGGCAAGCTCATCCGCTCGAGTTCGCTTGACGAGCTCCCGCAACTCATCAATGTCGTCGAGGGCAACATGAGCCTGGTCGGCCCGCGCCCCGAGCGTCCCGAGTTCGTCGACGTCTTCAACGCCCAAATCCGGCGCTACGGCGAGCGGCATCGGGTGAAGGCCGGAATGACCGGCTGGGCGCAGGTGCATGGCCTGCGCGGGCAAACCTCGATCGGCGACCGCGCCGAATGGGACAACTTCTACATCGAGAACTGGTCGCTATGGCTGGACGTGCAAATTCTCGCGATGACCATACCCGCGGTATTCCGCCGCGCCGAATGACACCAGTGCGCGCTTGTTTCGAGGTCGTACCCGGTGGTCGAGGAGATCGCGAGCTTGTCTCCGTAGTGTTTGAGCGCGATCATCTCCGCCAGCTCTCCGACCACGCTGTTGGTTCGCACGAGCCGGGGCAGTAGGCCCGCTCCAAACTCAGCCGCTAGGGGCGGCCGTGGCACCTGTTGTAGCGGCGGCCGCTGCCGCAGAAGCATGGGCCGCGTCGTGGCAGCGGCAGCTGATCCAGCTGGCCGCCGAGGACGTTGACGATGACGTCGTTCAGTTGGCGCGGGGTAGCGGGTTCCTCGGAGATCACGTAGAGCGTCAACAACACGTCGACGATGGTGGACAAGATCGGCGTGACGGACGCGGCGTCCCCGTCCTGGTACCTGATCCACTCGGCCAACGGCCGGTGCACGGCGGTCAGCGCTGCCTCGAGCGCGGCACTGTCGGGTGACTCGCCGTGGGATCGCAGTGCGAGCTTGACGCGTTGCAAAGTCGTCAACGGCAAGCCATAGAGGGCGGACTGCAGTCGCTCGACGAGCGAGTCCGAGGCCCCGTGGCGCTCGACGGCGGCGCAGTACGGGCACGGCGCGTCCTTCGGCGCGAGGATGGGAAAGCCGCATTCTACGCAGGTACGGGTCACCATGGCGACGTCATCACCCACGCCAGCCCTCCCCTTTGGCAAATCTTCAGTCCACTCAGCATGAGCGACTGAAGTCTTTCTTCCGCAGTCTAACGCGGATTCCGCGAACTAGATCACGTGCCGCCTCGACATCACAACCCATCGCACGTGTGGCGCGGGCCGACACGGGTACACCATCCCTGGCGCCCAGCCCACGAGCGCCAATTGTCCGTAGCCAATCTGGAGGTGGCACTCATGGTGGAAACGTTCGTGCAGTCGACCGACGACGTCGTGGACTTTCTCAAGGGCCAGCACAACTTGATCAAGGACATGTTCGATGACGTGTTGTCGGCATCGAGTGACGATGCTCGTCGAGACGCCTTCGTAAACCTGAGGCAGTTGCTGGCAGTGCACGAGACTGCCGAGGAGATGGTGGTCCACCCCCGCGCGCGTGGCGAGTTGACCGACGGTGGGGAGATCGTCGACGCTCGGCTGAAGGAAGAGCACGACGCCAAGGTGCAGCTGCAGCGACTCGAGGGTCTCGACATCGGATCGAAGGAGTTCCTCGACGAGTTGACGACGTTCCAGCAGGCCGTCGTCGATCACGCCGATCGCGA
>JAOPWT010000416.1 GCA_025965555.1 Mycobacterium sp. | reverse complement strand
CCGCCATCGTCGAGGGTCTCGCGCAGCGCATCGTGAACGGCGACGTGCCCGAGGGGCTCAAGGGCAAGCGCCTGCTCTCGCTGGACCTGGGCGCGCTGATCGCCGGCGCCAAGTACCGTGGCGAGTTCGAGGAACGCCTGAAGGCCGTCCTCGACGACATCAAGAACTCCGCTGGACAGGTCATCACCTTCATCGACGAGCTGCACACCATCGTGGGTGCCGGCGCGACCGGTGAGTCCGCGATGGACGCGGGCAACATGATCAAGCCGATGCTGGCCCGCGGCGAGCTCCGCATGGTCGGCGCCACCACGCTCGAGGAGTACCGCAAGTACGTCGAGAAGGACGCCGCCCTGGAGCGGCGCTTCCAGCAGGTGCTGGTCGGCGAGCCCTCGGTCGAGGACACCGTCGGCATCCTGCGCGGTCTGAAGGATCGCTACGAGGTGCACCACGGCGTCCGCATCACCGACTCGGCCCTGGTGGCCGCGGCGACGATGTCGGACCGCTACATCACCTCGCGCTTCCTGCCCGACAAGGCCATCGACCTGGTCGACGAGGCCGCCTCGCGGTTGCGCATGGAGATCGACTCGCGTCCGGTCGAGATCGACGAGGTCGAGCGCGTCGTGCGCCGCCTCGAGATCGAGGAGATGGCGCTGGCCAAAGAGTCAGATGCAGCGTCCGAGGACCGCTTGGCCAAACTGCGCGGTGAGCTGGCCGACTATAAGGAGAAGCTCTCCGAGCTGACCACGCGCTGGCAGAACGAGAAGGGCGCGATCGACGTCGTCCGCGAACTCAAGGAGCAGCTGGACACGCTGCGCGGGGAGTCCGAGCGCGCCGAACGCGACGGTGACCTGGCCAAGGCCGCCGAGCTGCGATACGGACGCATCCCGGAGATCGAGAAGAAACTCGATGCCGCACTGCCGCAGGCCGAGGCGCAGACCGACCTCATGCTCAAGGAAGAGGTCGGCCCCGACGACATCGCCGACGTCGTCGCGGCATGGACCGGCATCCCGGCCGGGAGGCTGCTCGAAGGCGAGACCGCCAAGCTGCTGCGGATGGAAGACGAGCTCGGCAAGCGCGTCGTTGGGCAGAAGAAGGCCGTCCAAGCGGTTTCCGACGCCGTCCGTCGGAGCCGGGCCGGGGTCGCCGACCCCAACCGGCCGTCCGGCTCGTTCCTGTTCCTCGGCCCGACCGGCGTCGGCAAGACCGAGCTGGCGAAGGCGCTGGCGGACTTCCTGTTCGACGACGAACGGGCGATGGTCCGCATCGACATGAGCGAGTACGGCGAGAAGCACTCGGTGGCGCGCCTCGTCGGTGCCCCACCCGGGTACATCGGCTACGACCAGGGCGGTCAGCTGACCGAGGCGGTACGGCGGCGCCCGTACACCGTGGTGCTGTTCGACGAGGTCGAGAAGGCCCACCCGGTCGTGTTAGACGTGTTGTTGGCCGTGCTCGACGATGGCAGGCTGACCGACGGTCAAGGGCGCACGGTCGACTTCCGCAACACCATCCTCATCCTGACGTCCAACCTCGGGTCGGGCGGCAGCGAGGAGCAGGTGATGGCGGCGGTGCGGGCGGCGTTCAAGCCCGAGTTCATCAACCGTCTCGACGACGTGCTGATCTTCGACGCGCTGCGGCCCGACGAACTGGTGCGGATCGTCGACATTCAGCTGGAACAGCTTCAGCGGCGACTGGCTCAGCGGCGGCTGACCCTCGAGGTCTCGCTGCCCGCCAAGCAGTGGCTGGCCGACCGCGGCTTCGACCCCCTCTACGGGGCGCGTCCGCTGCGGCGGCTGGTGCAGCAGGCCATCGGCGACCAACTCGCCAAGCTGCTGCTGGCAGGCGACGTCCACGACGGTGACGTGGTGCCGGTCAACGTCAGCGTCGACGGTGAGTCGCTGATCCTAGGCTGACGTCTTTCCACGCGAGCAGACGCAAAGGTCCCCGATACACGGCGTGTCGGGGACCTTTTGCGTCTGCTCGCGGGGGATCGGGCGATGTGACCGGGTTGTGATCCAAAGGAGTTCGGGCGAAACCCGTACCAACCAGTAGGCTAGGGCGCAATGGTCCCGCTTTGGTTCACGCTGTCCGCACTCTGTTTCGTGGGTGCGGCGGTCTTGTTGTACGTGGACCTCGACAAACGGCGTGGATTGGGCCGGCGGCGCAAGTCGTGGGCGAAGTCCCATGGCTTTGACTACGAGCACGAGTCGACCGAGATCGTGAAGCGCTGGAAGCGTGGCGTCATGTCCACGGTCGGCGACGTCTCGGCCAAGAACGTAGTGCTCGGGCAGATTCGCGGCGAAGCCGTCTTCATCTTCGACCTCGAGGACGTGGCGACGGTCATCGCGCTGCACCGCAAGGTCGGCACCAACGTCGTGGTCGACGTCCGGCTCAAGGACATCAAGGAACCACGCGAGAGCGACATCTGGCTCCTCGGCGCCATCGGCCCGCGGATGGTGTACTCCACCAACCTCGATGCCGCACGTCGCGCATGTGATCGCCGCATGGTGACCTTCGCGCACGCAGCGCCGGATTGCGCCGAGATCATGTGGAACGAGCAGCACTGGACGCTCGTCAGCATGCCGATCACCAGCACCCGCGCCCAGTGGGACGAGGGCCTGCTCACCGTGCGCCAGTTCAACGACCTCCTGCGCGTGCTGCCGCCCATCCCGCAGCCGGGGCAGAACGGCGTCGCGGGTCAGGCGATCGCCAGGCGCGGTGGCTCGCCGAGCCGTCCCGTGGCGCCTCGGCCCGCCGAATTGCCCGCTGGTCGCACCGACGCGCCGCCCACCCGCGGCGACGTCGGCCGGTACACCCAGCAGCGCCCGCCGGTGCGCAACGGGCGGCAGTCGCCCCACTATCAGCGCTGAGTCAGGCACCTCAGGGGTGTCCGCGTAACCTGTCGGCATGTCACGTCCCGTTGCCTTGATCACCGGACCGACGTCCGGTTTGGGGATGGGATTCGCCCGCCGCTACGCCCTCG
>JAOPWT010000219.1 GCA_025965555.1 Mycobacterium sp. | reverse complement strand
GTAGGTGCGCCAGAGCGCCGGATGTAGGACCGCACGTGCGGGGCGAAGTAACCGCCCGCGCCTGCGCCGACAGGCTTGGTGAACGGCACTGGAATCGACAACGCCCACATGGCATTCGATTCCGACTGCTTCTCCCACGCCATCGTCAGCACGCGCTTGTACTTGCCCGACTGAACCAGGCTGGCGGCGACGATGGCGGTCGAGCCGCCGACCGAGCCCGCCGTGTGCACCCGAATCAGCGGCTTGTTCGTGGCGCCGACCGCATCGGCCATGAACAGTTCGGGCATCATGACGCCCTCGAAGAAGTCGGGCGCCTTGCCGACCACTACGGCGTCGATGTCGTCGAACGTCGAATTCGAGTCCTCGAGCGCTTTGTCGATGGCCTCGCGGACGAGCCCGTTCATCGAGACGTCCTTGCGCTTGGCGACGTACTTCGTCTGCCCGGTGCCGAGGACCGCGGCGAGCTTGCCTGCCATGTCTAGTGTCCTTCCATGACGGCGACCAGATTCTGTTGCAGCGCAGCCCCACTCGTCGCGTGGGCCAACACCCGAGAAGCCGAACCGTCGAAGATGTGTCGAGCCGCGAACCCGATGCGCTCCAGGCCGGTCGAGAACATCGGGTTGGCGGCCAGCGCGCCACCGGACGGGTTGATCTTCGTCGAGCCGTTCAGCCCGATGGCCTCGGTGAGGATCAGTTGCTGGTGGGTGAAGGGGGCGTAGAGTTCGGCCACCTCGATCGAGCCGGTGTCGCCACCGGTGGCCACCGCGGCCGACGCTGCCGTCGACGGCGACGTGGTGAGGTCGCGAGCGCCGAGCACCGGAGTTTCGATGCGGTGCTCGATGCCGGTGATCCAGGCGGGGTGCTCGCGCAGTTCGCGGGCCCTGTCTCCGGCCGCCAACACGATCGCCGAAGCGCCGTCGGTGATCGGCGCGATGTCATGGCGGCGCAGCGGATCCGCGAAGTACGGCCGGGACAGCAGTTCGTCGACCGAACTCGCCGATTCGACGGAATCAGTGCGTGGCGCCGCGTTCAGCGAGTCCAGGGCGACCTGGGCCATCTGCTCGGCCGTCCACTTGCCGGAGTCCAGCCCCAGCCGGGCCTGCAGTCCAGCCGTCGACACGGCGTCCGGCCACAGTGGCGCCACGGTGTACGGATCGGTCTGTAGCGCCAGTATCCGGCGCAACACGCCGGCCGACGACTTGCCGAAGCCGTAGACCAACGCGGTGTCGACCGCGCCGGTCAGGATCTTGATGTAGGCCTCGTACAGCGCCCAGGCGGCGTCCATCTCGACGTGCGACTCGTTGATCGGCGGGACCGCACCGATCGAGTCGATCGCGGAGAGGAACGAGAAGGCGCGCCCGGCAAGGTAATCCGAGGAGCCCGAGCACCAGAAACCGATGTCGGTCTGCTTGATGCCCAGGTCGGCGTACAACTCGGCGAAGCACGGCATCAGCATTTCGACGCCGTTGGTGGTGCCTTCGGTGCGGCGCACATGCGGAGCATGCGCGAACCCGACCACCGCGACGTTGCGATCAGTCACTTTATGCCCTTACTGGTGGTGCTTGTAGGTTTCGTAATCGGCGTCGGGTTCACCCGTTGGCCGGAAGTAGTCGATGTTGTCGATGCCGAGACCCCACTCGTCTCGGGGTTTCCACACCGCTTCCACCCGCATGCCCATCCGCACGTCGGCCGCGTCGATCTCGGTGACGAGGTGCAGGAACGGGATGTCTGCGCCGTCCAGTAGCACGTAGGCCGCGACGTAGGGCGGCTTGATCTTCTGCCCGGCGAACGGGATGTTGATGATGGCGAACGTCGTCACCGTGCCCTTGTCGGGCAGTTCGACGAACTCGGTGAGCTGCTGGCCGGTAGCCGGATCCGCTTCTCGCGCAGGGAAGTACACCTTCCCGTTCTCTCCGGTCCTGGCGCCGACGAGCTTGCCATCCTCGAGGGCCCGCAGGAACGTGCTCTCGGGAAGTGATGCGGTGTGCTGGATTTCGATCTGCGATGGGACGACGAGCATCGTGACCGGGTCGCGGTCGTCGGACCCTTCCCCCGTCGCTTCGCTCGCCCCAGTCACCTCTGGCACGTCCTCGGCCGTATCACCCATGGCGAAGTAGGCGATGTCGGTGATCGCGCCGACCGGCTCGCCGGCCCAGTGCACGTGCACCCGCGCGCCCGTCGTGATGGCGTCCGAGGAACCGGCGTCGACCGCGTGCAGCAGCGCGGTGTCTGCCCCGTCCAGCTTGATCAGCGCCCAGGCGAACGGGCGGTCAAGCGGCTGACCCTCGAGCGGCGCGGGCTGCCAGGTCCACGACAGCACGGTTCCGACGCTGGCCACCGGTACGATCTCCGTCAGCGGTGCGTAGTTCACGGGATCGAATTCGGCGGGTGGCACGTGCACCCGCCCGTCCGATCCGCGAACGCCGACGACGTGTCGCCCGCGCAGTTCGGTGAAGAACCGGCTGAGCACCGGTCCGACTGAACGGGTGTAGTCGAATGACAGCTTCAACGGAGCTGAGAGCGGCGGCTCATGGTCTTCGATCTGCACCGGGCTGCTTTGGCTGGTGGTCACGGAGTCGAGTAGAACAGGTTCTAACAATCGAGGCAAGAACGTCCCGAAAGGCGCGCCCATGAAGCTAGGACTGCAGCTCGGCTATTGGGGCGCGCAAGCGCCGACCAACCACGCCGAACTCGTCGCCGCCGCCGAGGACACGGGTTTCGACACCGTCTTCACGGCCGAGGCATGGGGCTCGGACGCATACACGCCGCTGGCGTGGTGGGGCCGCGAGACGACGCGCATGCGGCTCGGCACGTCGGTGGTGCAGTTGTCCGCGCGCACCCCGACGGCGTGCGCGATGGCGGCGCTGACGCTGGATCACCTGTCCGGTGGGCGCCACATCCTCGGGCTCGGGGTGTCCGGGCCGCAGGTCGTCGAGGGGTGGTACGGGCACAAATTCCCGAAGCCGTTGGCGCGTACCCGCGAGTACATCGACATCCTGCGCCAGGTGTGGGCTCGCGAGGCGCCGGTGCGCAGCGACGGCCCGCACTACCCGTTGCCGTTGACCGGCGAGGGCACCACCGGCCTCGGCAAGAACCTCAAGCCGATCACCCATCCGCTGCGGGCCGACATCCCCGTCATGCTCGGTGCCGAGGGCCCGAAGAACGTCGCTCTGGCTGCCGAGATCTGCGACGGCTGGCTGCCGATCTTCTACTCCCCGCGGATCGCCGACATGTACAACGAGTGGCTCGACGAGGGCTTCGCGAGGCCGGGCGCTCGTCGCACGCGGGAGACCTTCGAGATCTGCGCGACCGCTCAGGTGGTGATCACCGACGACCGGGCGGGCGTCATGGAGTTGATGAAGCCGCACCTGGCGCTGTACATGGGCGGAATGGGCGCCGAGGACACCAACTTCCACGCCGACGTCTACCGGCGGATGGGTTACTCCGAGGTGGTCGACGACGTCACGGCCCTGTTCCGCAGCAACCGCAAGGACGAGGCCGCGAAGATCATCCCCGACGAGCTGGTCGACGACTCGGCCATCGTCGGCGATCTCGACTACGTGCGTGAGCAGATCAAGGCGTGGGAGGCCGCCGGCGTCACGATGATGGTGATCGGCGCACGCTCGCCCGAGGAGATCCGCGAACTCGCCGGCCTGGTGTAGACACTTCTTGCCAGTTGTCTAGAACGCGTTCTAGATTTGGCCCGTGACCGACGCCATATCCCGTTCGACCCACACCATCGCGGGCACCGAGCTCACCATGCCCGTAGTGATCCGCGCCGCGACGCAACACATGGCGATGTTCTCGGTGGACGCCGACGCCGCCCAGCGCATGATCGACTACAGCGGGTTGCAGGTCTGCCGTTATCGGCCACACAAGGCGGTCGTCGTGCTCATGCTGATGCATTACCTCGACGGGGATCTGGGTCAGTATCTCGAGTACGGCACCAACGTCATGGTCAACCCGCCGGGCTCCCGGGCCAGCGGATTGAGGGCGCTGCAGACCGCGGGCGCTTTCATCCACCACCTTCCCGTCGATCAGTCCTTCACGTTGGAGGCGGGACGCAAGATCTGGGGTTATCCGAAGGTGCTGGCGGACTTCACCGTTCGCGATGGCCACCAGTTCGGGTTCGACGTGAACATCGATGGCCAGTTCGCCGTCGGGATGGACTTCCGACTCGGGTTGCCCGTGCCCGCAGCCTTCACCTCCAAGACGCAGGTCCATCCCACCTACTCGCATCTCGACGGCGTCACCCGCGAAACCGCCGGGGAGATGAGACTTTCCGGCGTGCGCTACCGGCCGGGTGGAGTCACGGTGCGTCTCGGCGAACACCCCTACGCGCGGGAACTTGCGTCGCTAGCGTTCCCCAAGCGCGCGATGATTTCGAGTTCTGCCGACAGCGTCGAGATGACGTTCGGCGACGCCAAGGAGATTGCATGACTTCCGTCCTCTCGAGGTCCGATTCCGAGACCAGGCCCGACGTCGACTTCACCGACGGCAACTTCTACGCCGACGGCAACGCCCGCTCGGCGTACGCGTGGATGCGCGCGAACCAACCCGTGTTCCGTGACCGCAACGGGCTGGCCGCCGCCGCCAGCTACCAGGCGGTGCAGGACGCCGAGCGGAACCCCGAGCTGTTCTCCAACACCGGTGGCATCAGGCCCGAGACGCCCGGCATGCCGTACATGATCGACATGGACGATCCGGCACATGTGTTGCGGCGCAAGCTCGTCAACTCTGGCTTCACCCGCAAGCGCGTGATGGACAAGGTGCCGTCGATCGCCACCCTGTGCGACACGTTGATCGACTCGGTGTGCGAGCAGGGTGAATGCGATTTCGTCCGCGACATCGCCGCGCCGCTGCCGATGGCGGTCATCGGCGACATGCTCGGCGTGCTGCCGTCGGAGCGCGGCATGCTGCTCAAGTGGTCCGACGATCTCGTCACGGGTCTGAGCTCGCACATCGACGAGTTGACCGCCCAAGCGGTGATGGAAGCCTTCGCCGCGTACACGGCGTTCACCATGGACATCATCGCCAAGCGGCGCGCCGAGCCCACTGAGGACCTCTTCTCGATCCTGGTCAACGCCGAGGTCGAGGGCCAGCGGATGGCCGACGACGAGATCGTCATGGAAACCCTGCTGATCCTCATCGGTGGCGACGAGACCACCCGCCACACGCTTTCCGGTGGCACCGAGCAGCTGCTGCGCCACCGCGACCAGTGGGAGGGTCTGGTCGCGGATGAGCGCTCGCGCGAAGACCAAGGGCAACGGCCCGGTGCACTGCTTCCCGGTGCGATCGAGGAGATGCTGCGGTGGACGTCGCCGGTGAAGAACATGTGCCGCACGCTGACGGCCGACACCACGTTCCACGGCACCGACATGCGCGAGGGCGAGAAGATCATGCTGATGTTCGAGTCGGCGAACTTCGACGAGGCGGTGTTCGGCGATCCGGCGAACTTCCGCATCGACCGAAGCCCCAACAGCCATCTGGTGTTCGGCTTCGGCGCGCACTTCTGCCTCGGCAATCAGCTGGCGCGCCTCGAGCTGTCGATGATGACCAAGCGGGTGCTGCAGCGACTGCCCGATCTGAGACTGGCCGACGGTGCCGAGGTACCGCTGCGGCCCGCCAACTTCGTCAGTGGGCCCGAGGCCATGCCGGTGGTGTTCACTCCGACGGCGCGGGTTCTCGACTAGCGGGGAACGGGGCCGTCCGGTCGCTAGGATCTTGGCATCATGCCGGACGAATCGCGAAGGCTCTCGCCGGGTATCAAGCCTCTGCTGGTGCTCAGCAAGATCCGTGGCATCCTCGACGCCTTCTCATTGGCGAGGCCGGCGCTGACGTTGAGCGAATTGCGTTCGGAGACCGGCTTTCCAACGTCTACGGTGCAGCGGTTGGTGGCCAATCTCGTCGCGGAGGGCTTCCTGGACCGGGATGGCGACCGTTATCGCATCGGCGCCACCATGGCCTATTGGGCGGCGCCCGCGAGTCGCGGCATCGACCGGTTGCGGGCGGTCACGCCTGCGCTGCAGGAACTGCGGGCGCTCACCGGTGAGACGGCGTGCTTCTTCGTGCGCGAGGGGCCGTTTCGCGTGTGCGTCGCCATCGAAGAGACCGCGCACGCCATCCGCCGGGAGATGCACGTGGGGAAAGTCCTACCGCTACAAGCGGGCTCGGCTGGCCGGGTGCTGATGGCATGGGACGACGATGCGCTGCGCCAGGTGCTGTCCAGCCCGCTCGAGTCGTTCACCGAGCTGTCCGTCACCGATCCGGAGGTGTTGCGCGCCGACGTCGAAAACGTCCGGCGCGACGGCTGGTCATACACCGAGGGTGAGCGGGATGAGGGCGCGGCGGGCCTTTCGGCGCCGGTGTTCGATGCCGCGGCCCGGCTGGTGGGCGCGATGACGATCAGTGGGCCGGTGTCGAGGGTGACCAGAGCGGCGGCCGACGCGTGGGCCGACGAACTGGTCCGGTCGGCGGAAACCGCCACCCGCTTGCTCGGGGGACGGCTTCCGTACTGAACCCACGCGGATCAGACCGGGTTGATCTCCTCGAGGTTGCGCCTGGTGGTGCGCGGGCCGATCCAGGCCACCACCCCGGCCGCGATGGCCAGTGCGACGAGGACGACGGTGAACATCGCTGCCGCACCGTATTCGTCCAGCACCGGGATGAGGATGAAGGGCAACGCCCCACTCGACAGTCGCGACAACGAGTACGTCCATCCGACGGCGGTCGCGCGCACGTCGGTCGGGAAGATCTCAGCCTGGTAGACGTGGTAGACGTTCGAGAACACGTTGCTCGTCGCCGTCGTCAGGAAGCCGAACACCACGATCAGTGCGGTGTTGCCGACCGTCGCGAACAGTAGCCCGAAGGCGGCCATCGCGGCGATTGTCGCCATCACCAGGTACTTGCGCTCGAACCACTTCAGCAGCGGTATCGACAGGGCCGACCCGACCGGATAGCCGATGTAGGACAGGGCAGTGAACAGAAGCGACGAGGTGACGTCGTAGCCGCGGCTGACCAGCACCAGGGCGGCCAGCGTGCCGAAGCCGTAGTAGCCGAAGGCCTGGAAGACGTGGAACACGGCCAGCATGCCAAGACGTTCGCGATAGGGCGAAACCGACAGGCGCTGAAGCGGATTGGTGACCGTGGTGGTCTCGGGCAAGGCGGCAGGCGCTGGTTCCGGTTCGGAGCTCGGCGACGTCGCCTCGGCGCCGTTCTCGAACGCCCGCAATGCTTCTCTGGCTTCGTCGGCCCGGCCAACGCCCGCCAGCCAGCGCGGTGATTCGGGCAGGCCGCGGCGCATCAGCATCACGATGACGGCCCCGACGGATCCGACGACCAGCAGAAGCCGCCAGCCGGGGATGCCGAACAAGTTGTGCTCGGTCAGGCCCAACGACAAAAATCCCAGCACTGGTACCGCGATGAATGAGCACGTGTAGGCCCATGCCGCCAACCGGCCGCGGTGCGACTTCGGCAGTACGTCGGAAAGGTAGGCGTCGGCGACCGGATACTCGGCGCCCACTCCAACCCCGGCCAGGAAGCGGGTGACCACGAGGAACCAGGGAGTCGGGGAGAAGGCGCCGATCAGGGTCCAGAGCGAGAACCAGATCAGGTTGAACAGGAACGCGCGCCTGCGACCGATCTTGTCGGCAAGTCGGCCCAGTGTGGCCGCGCCGATGAACATGCCCACGAATGACGATGCCAGAAGCAGTTTCAGCGTCGTGCCGCTGAGGTCGTACTGCGTCTTCAACGTTGCGCTGATGGTGCTCGACAGGAAGATCTCGTACATCTCGAAGAACAGTCCGAGGCCGATCGCGATGACCACCTTGCGGTGCATCGGGCCTACCGAAAGGCCGTCGAGGCGCTGTCCGATCTCGGCCAACAGCGTGTTGTTTGTCCGCGACACGGTCGCCATCTTTCGCTCTCCCTGTTCAGTGCCGTTGGGCGCATCGTCGCGCCACCCACGTTGGCCGTCCTGCTGGGACTCTCCGACGAACTGCTCACCGACCTTGGTGAGCCCAACCGGTCGCGTACCGCCGACGGTGCGCGCAGCACGACGACCGCATTCCCATGGGCGCTGGCCGCCGGCGCGCTCAACGAGCGGCTCTGAGGGCATTCTCGATGCGGTGACGGATCGTTGCGCGAGTGTCCTCCGCGGTGACCCGGACGACGATCCATCCGAGTTCCCTGAGAAGTTCGGTACGTCTGATGTCGTAGGCGAGTTGGCGGCGATCGGTCCAGTGGTGGTCGCCGTCGTACTCGATGGCGACCTTCAGATCGGCCCAGCCCATGTCCACTCTCGCCACGATCTGGCCGAACTGGTCGATGACGGGAATCTGTGTCTCCGGCCGTCGGAAGCCGGCCCGAACGATGAGCAGTCGCAGTGACGTCTCGCGTGGAGACTCTGCGCCTGGATCGACGAGGTCCAGAGCGGCGGCAGCTCGGCGAGATCCCTTGTGACCCTGGTATCGCGAGGCTAGGACCGCGACGTCGGCCATCTTGGTTCTGGTGGCGCGCAACAGCGCATCGATCGAAGCCACGGCAGGGTCAAGCGGATGGCGGCGAGCCAGGTCTAGTGCGGTGCGCGCGGCTGTCGTCACCTGCATTCCGTCAATGAGCTCGATCTCGTCGTCGGCGATCATGTCGGCCCAGGTGCGAATCCCGTTCGGGCTGTGGCGATTGGCGTAGAGCATCTCGGCCGGCGCGCGGTCGTCCTGCCATTTGGCCCCGTGCACGGCGGCCGCCGACCGTCCGGCAAGTACCCCTCGGCGCCGCGACCACAGCCATGCCGCTCTGGCCCGTTGGCGAGCGTTCACGTCTGCACCAGTAGCCACGTAGACCCCGGGGTAAACGCTGGTGAACCGGCTGCGCAACTGGTGGCGGGTCAGGTGGCCCGCGTCGATTGCTTCTCGCCCGATGAACGGCGTCTCCATGGGGGGAGTCTGCCGAGGACCACCGACACCATCGCGTTCGTGAATCCGTGGCGGAAATTGGGCCGGAAACCCGCCCACGCTTCACAAACCGGCCGGGGCCGGGCCCGCGCTACTTCATCTGGAAGTTGGGCGCCCGCTTCTCCTTGAACGCCAGTGGGCCCTCCTTGGCGTCATCGCTGAGGAACACCGGGATGCCGTTGGCGGTGTCGGGCTTGAACGCGTCGAGCTCGTGCATGCCCTCGGCCTCGCGGATGGTCTTGAGAATGGCCTGCACTGCCAGCGGGCCGTTGTTGTTGATGACGTCGGCGATCTCGAGCGCCTTGTCCAGCGCGGTGCCGTCGGGCACGACATAGCCGATGAGCCCGTACTCCTTGGCCTCGGCGGCGGTGATGTGGCGGCCGGTCAGCAGCATGTCGCACGCGATCGTGTACGGGATCTGACGGGGCAGCCGCACCGCGGACCCGCCCATCGGATAGAGGCTCCACTTGGCCTCGGAGATGCCGAACTTCGCGCTCTCGCCTGCGATGCGGATGTCGGTGCCCTGCAGGATCTCGGTGCCGCCAGCGATGGCGGGGCCCTCGACCGCCGCGATGAGCGGCTTCGTCAGACGGCGGCCCTTCAGCAGACCCTCGATCTTCGTCGGGTCGAAGGCACCGCTCTTGAACGAGTCGCCAGGGGGCGCCTTGGTCGCGGTCTTGAGGTCCATGCCCGCGCAGAAGTAGCCGCCTGCACCCGTCAGGATGCACGTCCGGATCTCCGGATCGTCGTCGACGCGGTTCCACGCGTCGACCATTATCGAGAGCATCTCGGTCGAAAGCGCGTTTCGCGCCTCCGGCCGGTTCAGCGTCAGGATCAGGGTGTGTCCGCGCTGCTCAATGAGGGCGTCGGGTCCCTTTGCCTCGTTTTTCACGTCACCCACCGACCATCCGCCTTCCACCTTCGTCGCCATAAAAAGACCTTGTCTCACTGTGCCGCTTGAACAAAAATGTAACACGTTCTAGTTTAGGTTCCGTGGCCCTGAATATCGCCGATCTTGCCGAGCACGCCATCGACGCCGTGCCAGACCGTGTCGCCCTGATCTCGGGCGGCCAAGAACTCACCTATGCCGAGTTGGAGGAGAAGGCCAACCGCCTCGCCCACTACCTCATGGACCGGGGCGTAAAGAAAGACGACAAGGTCGGCCTGTACTGCCGCAACCGCATCGAGATCGTCATCGCGATGCTCGGCATCGTCAAGGCCGGTGCCATCCTGGTGAACGTCAACTTCCGCTACGTCGAGGGCGAGCTCCGCTACCTCTTCGACAATTCCGACATGGTCGCGGTGGTGCACGAGCGCCAGTACGCCGACCGCGTGGCCAACGTGCTTCCCGACACCCCGAAGCTCAAGACCATTCTGGTGGTCGAAGACGGCAGCGACCTGGACTACCAGCGTTACGGCGGCGTCGAGTTCTACGCGGCGCTGGCGCAGGGCTCGCCCGAGCGTGACTTCGGCCCGCGCAGCGCCGACGACATCTACCTGCTCTACACCGGCGGCACCACCGGTTTCCCCAAGGGCGTGATGTGGCGCCACGAGGACATCTACCGGGTGCTGTTCGGGGGCACCGACTTTGCGACGGGCGAGCCGATCGCCGACGAGTACGACCTGGCCAAGGCAGCCGCGGCCAATCCGCCGATGATCCGCCTGCCGATCCCGCCGATGATCCACGGCGCCACCCAGTCCGCCACCTGGATGTCGTTGTTCTCGGGCCAAACCGTGGTGCTGGCACCGGAATTCAATGCCGACGAGGTCTGGCGGATGATCCACGAGCACAAGGTGAACCTGCTGTTCTTCACCGGGGATGCGATGGCCCGGCCGCTGCTCGATGCGCTGCTGGCACACCAGGACAACGGCACCGAGTATGACCTGACGTCGCTGTTCCTGCTCGCCAGCACCGCGGCGCTCTTCTCGACGAGCATCAAGGAGAAGTTCCTCGAATTGCTGCCCGACCGGATCATCACCGACTCGATCGGCTCCTCGGAGACCGGCTTCGGCGGCACCAGCATCGTCGCGAAGGGCCAGTCGCACACCGGCGGTCCCCGTGTGACGATCGACAAGACCACCGTCGTGCTCGACGAGGACGGCAACCCCGTGGTGCCGGGTTCCGGGGTGCGCGGCATCATCGCCAAGCGTGGGCACATTCCCGTCGGCTACTTCAAGGACGAGAAGAAGACGGCGGAGACGTTCCAGACGATCAACGGTGTCCGGTATGCGATTCCTGGCGACTATGCCCAGGTCGAGGAAGACGGCAGCGTCACGATGCTCGGCCGTGGGTCGGTGTCCATCAACAGCGGCGGGGAGAAGATCTACCCCGAAGAGGTCGAGGCCGCGCTCAAGGGTCACCCCGACGTGTTCGACGCACTGGTGGTGGGCGTGCCCGATCCCCGCTTCGGTCAGCACGTCGCGGCCGTCGTTCATCCCCGTGAGGGCGCCAAGCCGACGCTGTCCGAGCTCGACGCGTTCGTCCGCAGCGAGATCGCCGGATACAAGGTGCCACGCAGCCTTTGGTACGTCGACGAGGTGAAGCGTTCACCGGCCGGCAAGCCGGACTACCGCTGGGCCAAGGACGTGACAGAGGCCGGACCGGCCGACGAGGTCCACGCGAAACACGCTGCTTCCCAGGGGGTTCAGACCTAATGCGCACCGAGCTCTGCGACCGCTTCGGCATCGAGTACCCGATCTTCGTCTTCACACCGTCGGAGAAGGTGGCGGCGGCGGTCAGTCGGGCGGGGGGTCTCGGAATGCTGGGCTGCGTGCGGTTCAACGACGCCGACGATCTCGAGCGCGTGCTTCAGTGGATGGACGAGAACACCGACGGCAAGCCCTACGGCGTCGACATCGTCATGCCTGCCAAGGTGCCCACCGAGGGCACGTCGGTCGACATCAACAAGTTGATCCCGCAGGGCCACCGCGACTTCGTCGACAAGACGCTCGCCGACCTCGGTGTACCGCCACTGCCGGAGGGCGGGGCGAAGTCCGAAGGTGTTCTGGGCTGGCTGCATTCGGTGGCCCGGTCACACGTCGAGGTGGCGCTCAAGCACCCCATCAAGCTGATCGCCAACGCCCTCGGCTCACCTCCGAGGGACGTCATCGACCAGGTGCACGCGGCGGGGGTCCCGGTGGCCGCCCTTGCGGGTAGCGCCAAGCACGCGCAGCGGCACGTCGACAACGGCGTGGACATCGTCATCGCCCAGGGGCATGAGGCGGGCGGACACACCGGCGAGATCGCCTCGATGGTGCTGGTACCCGAAGTCGTTGACGCCCTTGGTGGTAAGGCCGCCGTGCTCGCCGCAGGGGGGATCGGCTCCGGCCGTCAGGTCGCTGCGGCCCTCGCGCTCGGCGCACAGGGGGTGTGGATGGGCTCGGCCTTCCTCACTGCGGCCGAATACGACCTCGGGGAGCGCCTGCCGTCCGGCCGTTCGGTGATCCAGGAAGCCATGCTAGCGGCGACGTCCAGCGACACCGTCCGCCGTCGCATCTACACCGGCAAGCCCGCGCGACTGCTCAAGAGCCGGTGGACCGAGGCCTGGGACGCCGACGGTGCACCCGAGCCGCTGCCGATGCCGCTGCAGAACATCCTCGTCAGCGAGGCGCACCAACGCATGAGCGAGTCAACGGATCCGACGACCGTGGCGATGCCGGTCGGTCAGATCGTCGGGCGGATGAACGAGATTCGGCCCGTCGCCGACATCATCGGCGAGTTGGTGTCGGGCTTCGAGGAGGCCACCCGGCGCCTCGACGACATCCGCGGCTAGCCCGCCAAAACCAAACGCCGCCAAGGTGCTCGAGGCACCCTGGCGACGTTCGGGTCCGCTTCTGTCAGCCGATCGTGGTGTCGCTGTCGATCTTGTCGGTGGCTGCGCCGAGGACATCACCCGCGGCGTCGGGGCCGTCGACGTTGAGCTGCAGCACGTACAGCCCGTCGGCG
>JAOPWT010000202.1 GCA_025965555.1 Mycobacterium sp. | reverse complement strand
CCGAAGGGCTCGTCCATCATCACCGCGCGGGGCGCACCGGCCAGTCCGCGGGCGAGTTGGACGCGTTGCCGCATGCCGCCGGACAGGCTCTTCGGCCGGTAGCGCTCGAACCCGGTCAGGCCGACGTCGGCGATCCAGCGCAGCGCCTCGTCACGGCGACCGTGACGTGGTCGGCCCGCGAGCTTGAGGGCCAGTTCGACGTTGGATTGCACGGTGCGCCATCGCAGTAACGCGTTGTCCTGGAAGACCATCGCGCGGTCGCGGGAGGTGGTGACGACGCGTGCGCCGTCGGCGAGCACCTCTCCCCCGTCGGGTGGGAGCAGTCCGGCCAGTGCCCGGAGCACGGTCGACTTGCCGCAGCCCGACGGTCCGGTCAGCACCAGGATCTCGCCGGGCCGGACGTCGAGATCGAGGCCTGCGATCACCGGGGCCGACGCCGCGCCGCCGTAGCTCAACACGACGCTGCGCAGCGTCAAGGCCATCCCGGTCACTGCCCGTTGCCCTCTGCGCGGGGTAGCCAGCGGGTCACGCGTCGGCCGATGACTTCGTCTGCGGCGGAGGTCAAAAAGCCGAGCACACCGATGGTGATGATGCCGACGAAGACCTCGGGGTAGGCCAGCACGGTGTAGGCCTGCCAGGTGCGGTAGCCGACGCCGAGGCGCCCGGAGATCATCTCGGCGGAGATGACGCAGATCCATGCCACGCCGATGCCCACCGAGAGACCGCCGAAGACACCAGGAAGGATGCCGGGCAACACGACTCGGGTGAGCACGTCCCAACGGTTGCCGCCGAGGGTGCGCACGGAGTCCTCCCACAACGTCGGCAGCGCGCGGACGGCGTGGCGGGTACTGACCATGATCGGGAAGTAGGCGGCGAGGAAGGTGATGAAGACGATGCCTGCCTCGTCGGTGGGAAACAGCAGGATCGCGACGGGCACGATCGCGATCGCCGGGATGGGCCGCGCCAGTTCGGTGAGGGGACCGAGGACGTTGGCGAACGCCCGTGAGCGGCCGAGCAGGATGCCGGTGACGACGCCCGCGATCGCGGCCAGGACGAAGCCGGTGAGGATGCGGATCAGCGACTGGCCCAGGTCGAGCCAGTAGTCCTGGGTGCCGAGGCGGTGGCCGAACGCGGTGACGATCTCGGTGACGGTCGGCAGGGTGTCGAACCGCAGCCAGAGCCGAACGTGGTTGGCGGTCAACACTTGCCACAGGGCGATGACGGCGGCGACCGAGGCGATGCGAACCGCCCAGGAGGGCCACGTCCGGCGGGGCGTCTTGAGGCTGACCGGGACGGCGACGGGCGATGCGTCCTTGATCAGCACCGCGGGCGGGGCGGTCATACCGCACCCGCCAGGGCCTGCTGGTAGTCGACGATCGTCGCTCCCTGGTGCGCACCGGTGTAGCGCTGGGCGCCTGCGGCGGTGTCGAACGGGAGATACTGGGCACCGCTGCGGACCCACACGGACTTGTCGGCGAACCACCGGGTACCGAGCTCGGTGTCGGGAACGTAGGCGGCGCGCACCTTCTGGCCCTTCGCGGTCGCTTCGCGGATGGCGCGAAGGAGGCAGCCGGGGTTGGCGGCGGGCTGGGTTGCGGTCTGGCCGTCGAGCCATAGTTCACCGGCCAGCTTGGGATCGGTCACGGGGGCGTTGCAGACGGGATCCTGCCCCTTCAGCAGCGACGGGTTGGTCGCAGACTTGAGAGCGGCGTCGTAGTCCTGGTTGCGCTCGGCGAACGCCTTGCGCAGCGCCTCGTCGGAGACGAAGCCGTTGACGTCGAGATCGGCGAAGTCGCCGATCGACTTCAGGTACCGCACATCGCCTTTGAGCGCATCGACGAGGGAGGGTTTGACGGTGGTGTCGAACGACGTGCCGCCGGGGCCGTTGTACAGGTAGACGACTTCCTGCGGAAGGCCACTACCGTCGGCGACGATCTTGGCCGACTCCAGCGGGTTGGCGTTGAGGAAGTCGGTGGCGTCGAGCTGCGCCTGCAGAAACGCGTTGAGCACCTCGGGGTGCTGGCCGGCGTAGTCGCGGCGGACGACGACGCCGTGGAAGGTGGGGTAGTCGCCTTCGGCGCCGTCGTAGAGCAGCCTGCCCTTGTCCTGGAAGACGAGCAGGCCCGGCCACGCGACGAACTGCGAGAGTGCCTGCGCTTGACCAGATTCCAGTGCTGACGCGCCGACTTGGGGCTGCTGGTTGAGCACCTCGACTCCGGTGGTCGGGTCGATGCGCGCGTTGTCGAGCGCGCGCACCAGCGTGCCGTGACCGGCGGAGCCGACGCTGGCGGAAACCTTCTGGCCCTTGAGGTCGGTGATGCTGCGGGCCGTGGAGTTGGGTGGGACGACGTGGCGGCGGTGAGCAGGGCGGCGAGGATGCGTTTCACGGGTGGTCCTGGGGTTTATCGGAGTAGGTAGGGCATGTTGACGGTCACGGCGCCGGTGGGACAGCGCGCGGCGCACGGGCCGCAGTACCAGCACTCGTCCACGTGCATGAAGGCCTTGCCGTTCTCCGGGTTGATGGCCAGCGAGTCCAGCGGACAGATCTCGACGCAGAGGGTGCAGCCCTCGATGCAGAGCGACTCGTCGATCGTCACGGGCACGTCGACACGCTGGTTGACCTGAGCCATCATTCTCCCCTGATCAGATTGCCGCGCAGAGTGATTCGGTCTCCGCGCATGCGGATGTATTCGAGGTCGACGGGGCGCCCGTCGTCCAGGTGGGTCAGTCGCTCCAGAAGGAGAACGGGGGCGCCGTCGGGCACCTGCAGGATCGCGGCGGAGTGCGCGTCGGCGGACACGGCCTCGACGGCGAGGTCCGCGGCACCGAGCCTGTGCGTCGTGACCTGTTCGATGAGCGCGAAGACGTCGTTGGCCTCGAGATCGTGTTCGAGGACCTCGCTGCCGATGTCCGGCGCCAGGTAGGTCATGTCGAGGCTGAGCGGTAGGTCGCCGAGGTAGCGCAGCCGCTCGATGAAGACGACGCGTTCACCGGGGCTGAGGCGCAGGCGGTTGGCGACCGACGGCGGGGCGGACACCGTCATGGCGGCGCGCACCTCGTTGCGGATGTCGCCGTAGCCCTTGAACGTCTCCTTCAGACCGACGAGGGCGTCGAGGCCGTGGTCGTACTTGCGGATGGCGACGTGGGTTCCCGTGCGGGGGCCCCGTTCGATGAGGCCTTCGTCCTTCAGCGTGGCGAGCGCCTCGCGGACGGTGTTGCGGGAGACGAAGAACTCGGTCGCGAGGTCTTGCTCCGGTGGGAGGCCGTCGGGGTAGCCGCCGGCGTGGATCTGGTGGCGCAGCACGTCGGCCACCAGGCGCGCCTGATCTGCCCGCGGCCGACGGATGGGCGTCGGTTCGGCATGGACATGACTGGCCATCGTCACCTCCTGGGCTGCGGTCTGACTGACCTGCTCAGGACGGTATCGGGGCGTTCAACGGCGGCTGGGAGATCGGCTTTCGAGGCCGCGATGGGATCGGCGATTGCGCCGGTGCGCGTGGGCGCGGACCTGCTGTTAGGGCGTCGCGTTCAGCGATTGCGCCACTACCGGTTCGGGTGGGCCGTTTCGAATCGCAGTGAGCGGAAAGCAGTCGCTAGACGCAGATGTTCACGAAGTACAGGCCGGGGGTGGCGCAGACGCCGGCCCCTCCGTAGGCGGCATAGGGAGACGGCGCGGCCGGGGCCGGCGCGTCACCGACACTCTGGCTGCCATCTCGACCGGACGTCACCTGGGGCACGGCGGGAGAGGGTTCGGCGTTGGCGACACCCGAAGCCAGGCCCAGTGGCGCGAGCGACAGCGCTCCCGCGATGACGGCTCCGCCTGCGATGGCCTTCAAGCTGATCATGGTGAACCTCTTTGCATCGGCGCTTGCGGGTCCGGTGTGCGACCCAAACTACTAAGCCCAACTAAAGAGATCGGTGGTTTGTTCCATGCTCAGCGTGCGACGAGCACGTCACCGTGCCCGTGCCGTCGGCACCAGCTCACGATGTAGCGCGAATGCAGCCCGCACCACCGGTAGACGGCCGACAAGGTCATCGGCAGACGCGGGTCGTGCTCACCTCGCTCCTGGATGATCGGCCCGAGGTAGTGGGTCGTCACCTTCGACGCGGTATTCAGCGCGATTCCGGCGGCGGCGGCCAAGGACGCACCGTCGCTGGCGCGCCCCGCGGCGATCGCGCCTGCCATCCGTCCAGCCGTCTCCCCGCGCCTGCCACGGAACAACTCGTACAGCGGCGTCGCGCGGGAGGCCACCGCGGACCCATCGCGGCGTTTGCCGATCGCGGCGTCGCGGATCAGGCTCGGAAGGTCGTCGTTCCCGGTCGGCTTCTGGAAGACGGAGAAGACCTCCGGTCGCAGCCGCACCTCCTCGAGAAGGTCGCGCTCCCCAGTTTGGCCCTGCAGGGCGATGATCACCGGCGCCGGCCGGTCGGCCTGGCCGAGGACGTCGACGACGTCAAGACCGTCGAAGTTGAATTCCAGCTCGGGCTTGTTCCAGACCAGGTCAGCGATGACGACGTCGAAGCGCACGCGCTGCGTCACCGCGCGGTGCACGGCGTCCCGGTCGACGGCCACCCGGACCATGCCGTCAGGAAAAACGCCGACGAGTTGGGGGACGACGATCCTGCCGAGCGGCGACGCTACGAGGATTCGCGGGTCGCCTTCCACCTGGCAAATCCTTCCCCATCACGCAAGATGTTGCTCGATCCCGCGCCGTTGGTGCGCGATCTCGACCAAATCTCCTACAATTGCGTCAATTAACTACCTGACTTCAGCGTCGTCCAAACGGATGATGGTTTCCCATACAAGCCTGGGAGGAAACGTTGCCGTGCGTCTGTGCGATGGGTTCGTTGTGACGACCATGCTTCCGCACGAGCTGTCCGAACCCCTGCGGGCGCGGCCCGAGTTGGCACCTCGCGAGCGGGAAGTACTTCTCGCCTGGATTCTGTGCGACAACAAGAACGACGTGGCCAGCCAACTTGAGATCTCTGCCACGACGGTCCGCACTCACCTGCAGCGCATCCGCGACAAGTACGCCGCCGTCGGCAGGCCCGCCCCGACCAAGGCCGCATTGCTGGCCCGCGCCATCCAGGATGGGTTGATCGACGTCAACGACCTGTGACGGCCCTCGCGCGCACGACCTTCTCGACGCGCTGAGCTGCGGCATGCGCGTCCTCGTGCTCCCAGATCCGCAGGCTGATCCACCCGGCTTCGGCCAGCCGACCGTCGGTGTCGCGGTCCCGCTTGCGGTTGCCCTCGACCTTGTCGGCCCAGAACTTGGCGTTGGCCGAGGCGACGGTGTGGTGCTCGGGGCAGCCGTGCCAGAAGCAGCCGTCGAGGAACACCGCGACCTTCGCCCGCGGAAACACCAGATCGGCGGTCCGCCGCAGGCCGACGAGTGGTTTCGCCGACACCCGGTAGCGCAGGCCGAGGGCGTGCACGGCCGAGCGCAGCGCGAGCTCGGGTTTGGTGTCGCGGCTCTTGTTGGACTGCATGCGCGCCCGAGCCTCCGGTGAGGACGCCCAGGAGTCGGCCATGGGTCCAGCCTATTGACGGCGCGCCGCTCCACCTGCCCGAACCCCACCAAGTCGCTGCCTACGATCGCTGGGTGAGCAGCCCGGCGGACGCGACTCGCGCTCGAACGCGCGCGCCGGGCGCCGGTCATGTCGACGGGTTTGAGCGCTTCCGCACCCGCAACGGCACCTACGAACGGATGCTGTCCCGGCGGGATGGCCGCCTAACCGTGAGTGTGATGGCCGGCTACCGCGGCACGGACGCCAGACCCACGTGTGCCGGCGAGGCCGAGCGGGCATGGCTGCAGAGCAGCATCGCGCCACCGTGCGGCGGCGCCAGGTCCTCGCTTCGCGTCGTCGACCTGTTCTCCGGCTGCGGCGGCCTGTCGATCGGATTGGCGGAGGCGGCGCGCGCACTGAACCGGTCCTTCGAGCCGGTGCTCGCCGTCGACATCGACGCGGTGGCGGCGCAGACCTACGCCGCCAACTTCCCCTCGGCGACCACGCTGGCTCGGGACGTGGACGACGTGCTGCCCGGCCACGTCGGCGCTCGGCTGACCCCGAGTGAACGCATGCTGGCCCGACGCCACGCCGACGTGGACGTGCTGGTGGGCGGACCACCCTGCCAGGGCCACAGCGACTTCAACAACCGCACCCGTCACGCCGACGACAAGAACGAGCTGTACCGAACGATGGTGCGGGCAGCGGAAGTCCTTGCCCCCCAACACCTCCTGATCGAGAACGTGCCTGGTGCCATCAACGACCGTGGGGCCGTCGTGCAGCGCACGGCCGATGCCCTCGACGGTCTCGGGTATCGGGTGTCCGTCGGGGTGATCGACCTCAGCGAGATCGGCGTCCCCCAACGCCGTCGCCGACTGGTACTGATGGCGAGCCTGACGCACTCCGTGACCGTCGGTGAGGTCACCCGTCGGCATCGCAGGGACGGACGTTCCGTCGCATGGGCCTTCCAGGACCTCGAGTCGTTGCCCGAGTCCGGCAAGCTGGTCGACGAGGCCGCGCGCTCCGCACCCGCGACGCGGCGTCGCATCGACTACCTCTTCGAGAACGGCGACTTCGACCTGCCGGACAGTCAGCGCCCTGCCTGCCACGCCGACGGCGGCCACAGCTACAAGGCGATCTACGGGCGGCTGGCGTGGGACCGCCCCTCGCAGACGATCACCACCGGTTTCTACAGCATGTGCATGGGCCGCTACGTGCACCCGAGCCGCAGGCGCACCATCACCGCGCACGAAGCCGCACGGCTGCAATACATTCCGGACTGGTTCTCGTTCGACGCCGTCACCCATCGCACCGCGCTGGCACGGATGATCGGCAACGCGGTGCCGTCGCGGCTGAGCTACGCCGTCGCGGTGGAATGGCTGCGGTGAGCCTGAAGGTCGCCGGCCTGTTCGCAGGCATCGGCGGCCTCGAGTTGGGCATGGCGTCCAGCGGCCATCACGCCCAGCTGCTCGTCGAGAACTCATCGGCCGCGATGCACGTGCTACGCCGCCGGTTCCCCGACACCAAACTCGAAGCCGACGTTCGCGACGTGCTGTCCCTACCGAAGGGCACCGACCTCGTCGTCGCCGGGTTCCCATGCCAGGACCTCAGCAGTGTGGGGCGCAAGGCCGGAATCGTCGGCGCCAGAAGCAGTCTCGTCGGTGAGGTGCTGCGACTCCTCGACGGTGCCGACGTGCCGTGGGTGGTGCTCGAGAACGTGCCGTTCCTGATCTCCTTGGGCAAGGGCGCCGCGCTGAGGCTCGTCACGACCGCATTGACCGAGCTGGGCTACCGGTGGGCGTACCGGGTGGTCGACACCAACGCGTTCGGGCTGCCGCAGCGGCGCAACCGGTGGTATCTGGTCGGCTCGCGCGTCGGCGACCCGCGCGACGTGCTGCTGGCCGACGACCGCTCGAAGCCCGCTGTGACAGTTGACTACCCGGATGTGGCGTGCGGGTTCTACTGGACGGAGGGCATGCGGTCCTTCGGTTGGGCGGTGGACGCCGTGCCGCCGATCAAGTGCGGCTCGTCGGTCGGGGTGCCCTCTCCCCCGGCGATTCGGCTGCCGTCGGGGGCGTACGTGACGCCGGATCTGCGGGATACCGAACGGCTGCAGGGCTTTCCGATCGATTGGACGGCGCCTGCCGAGGAGGTCGCCCGCCCCGGCGAGCGGTGGCGGATGGTCGGCAATTCCGTCAGCGTGCCGGTCGCGGCGTGGATCGGGCGGCGACTCGCAGCGCCAGGGCGTTACGACTCCTCGAGTGACGCGCCATGGACGGGCGCGAAGTGGTCGCGGCGAGGGGCGTGGGCAGACCTCGACGGCGTGGTGCACGTCGCGGACGTCGGGCCGTGGCCGGTGTGGGAGCCGCGGCCGCCGCTGGTGGACTTCCTCGAGTACCCCGGTAAGCCGCTATCGGCGCGGGCGGCAACGGGATTCCTGCGGCGGACGCAGAAGGGGTCGTTGCGGTTTCCGGAGGGGTTCGTCGAGGAGTTGACCAACTACGCAGATCGCGTCCCGACTACGTCAGCTTGCTCCCCTGCTTCCACTGCTCCCACGGGATGGTCCAGTCGCCGTTCTGCCACAGCTGCAGCGGCGCGCCGCCGGTGTTCTTGACCTCGACGACGTCGCCGGGCACCGAGAAGTTGAAGAACCATGCGGCGTTGTCGCCGTTGAGGTTCAGACAGCCGTGCGAGGTGTCGGTGTTGCCCTGCGCCCACACCGTCGAGTTGAGCTGGTGCAGGTAGATGCCGTCGATGCTGATCCGGGTCGCATAGGCGATGGACTCCTTGTAGCCGAGGCGGGAGTCGATCGGCAGCCCGAACGTCGAGGAGTCCATGACCACCGGATTCGCCTTGTCCAGCACGGTGTACACCCCGGGTGGGGTGAAGAACGACAGCGTGGTCCCGCCGATCGTCTGTGTGCCGCCCATGCCCATCGACGTCGGCATGGTGCGGACCAGCTTGCCGTTGTCGAAGACGCTGACCATGTGGGTGTTGTCGTCGGCGATCGAGACGTGCGAATCGCCGATCTTGAACGACACGTGCTCGTCCTCGGCGCCGTACAGGCCGTCGCCCAGCGCAGTGCCGTAGAGGTTGGCGTTGACCGTGACGGATGTGCCTGGGGCGTAGTACTTCTCGGGCCGCCAGTGCGCGTTCTGATCGTCGACCCAGTACCACGACCCTGGCACCGGCGGGTTGGTGGTGACCGAGAGGTGCCGTTCGGCGTTGGCCTTGTTGTCGATGGGCTCGTCGAAGTGTGCGACCACCACGGTCCCGATGCCGTAGGTGGCGCCGTCCTCGAGCACGTCCCCGCCGGCCCTGTCGAGGTAGACCTGCGTCTGGCTGCTCGGGGACACCGTGGTGAAGCTGGACACCTCGCGCGACGGCATGCCGTTGGGGCCGCGCGCGACGATCGCCATCTTGTAGGTGCGGTCATAGCCGAGTTGGCTCGTCGGCTTCCACACCGTCCGGTCGGGCGTCAGCACGCCGGGGATCACCTTGCCTGCGTCGTTGGTCATCGTGACGTCCGTGATCGTGCCGCTGGTGGCGGTCACCAGGACGGGCCCGGCCGGATTGACCCCATCGGCCGCAGGCATCGGCGTGACCGACAGCTCGGCGGGCATCGACGTGGGCACGACGGGCGGCGCCGCCTCGGCCAGGTTGCGCGGCGCGGCCAGCACCTGGCACCCGTGCACACACCGTTCGGATCCGCTCACCACGACGCCACCCAGCACGGCCAGCACCGCGAAGGATGCGGCCAACCAGGCTCCGCGGGCACGACGAGTAGACGTCAACAAAACTCCATTGATTTCAGCACCGACTAGATGACGAGCCCCCATGGTAGGTGGTTCACCGCCATCCTTCGCAACGGGCGACGCGGTGTGTACCCCGTTCGTGACCGGGTTGTTTCAGAAGCGTTCACCGCGTGCGTCACTTTCCCGTAAGACGGGCGGGCGGATGCCCCTGAACTGCGGAAATGCGGCATAGATGACTGGTCCCAGCTGATTCACAGGCTTGCGCCTGTCTGAAGTGGTAACGGGCGGGTAGTACTGCCCGAGTAACGAGTGACAGCGAAGCCCCTCGGGGGGGTGCTGCCCAGGGCCTGATTGCCAAGAAGCGGCAACCGACCGGCACCGCGGGACGTCACCAAAAGATTGGCAAGACACATGACCTTGGTCTCAAAATTCCGGAGCGCGGGGCGGCGGATCGCCGTCGTCGCGATCGCAGCTGCCGTGCTGCCCGGCCTGATCGGTGTGGTCGGGGGCTCGGCGACCGCAACCGCATACTCGCGGCCGGGCCTGCCGGTCGAGGATCTGATGGTCCCGTCGGCGGCGATGGGACGCAACGTCCTGGTCCGGTTCCTGCCCGGCGGCCCGCACGCCGTCTACCTCCTCGACGGGTTGCGCGCCCGCGACGACAACAGCGGCTGGGACATCGAGACCAACGCGTTCGAGAAGTTCAGCGGGTCGGGGGTGTCGGTGGTGATGCCCGTCGGCGGCATGTCCAGCTTCTACACCAACTGGGAGCAGCCCGCCGTGGGCAACGGCCAGACCCAGACCTACAACTGGGAGACGTTCCTAACCTCGGAGCTGCCCGCCTACCTGGCCGCCAACAAGGGCATCTCGCCGTCCGGCAATGCCGTGGTCGGGTTGTCGATGTCGGGTAGCGCCTCGCTGATCCTGGCCGCCTACCACCCCGGCAACTTCAGGTACGCCGGCTCGATGTCCGGATTCGAGCACCTCTCCGACGGCGTCTGGCCGACGCTCGTCGGCTTCTCGATGCGCGACGCAGGCGGCTTCGACGCGGGCGCGATGTGGGGGCCAGGCGGTGGGCCAGACTGGCAGCGCAACGACCCGACGCTGCAGGCCGGCACACTCGCCGCCAATGGCACCCGGCTCTGGGTCTACACCGGCAACGGCACGCCAAGCGACCTCGGCGGCGGCGATCTGCCTGCCACCTTCCTCGAGGGTCTGACCAAGGACAGCAACGTCGCGTTCCAGAACGCGTACGCCGGCGCGGGCGGGCGCAACGCCACGTTCAACTTCCCGGCGAACGGCACGCACAGCTGGCCCTACTGGAGCGCGCAGTTGGATCAGATGAAGCCCGACATCGTGCGGACCATCGCCTAGCCTCAGCCGGCCTTCAGTTTCACCATCCGCGTCGTGGAGCTCTCGTCGAGCTGCACGAGGTCGGATCGTGAGCGCAGGAAATCGCTGAAAGACTTGAAGCCCAAGGACTTTTCGGAAAACGACGGGTCCATCCGCTTCATCTGCGCCTTCACCGCGGAATTGTGCAGCCAGTCGACGTCGTCCTTCTCCAGACCGATCCGCAGGGCGCGCTCCAGCAGCCCGGTCGCGACGGTCTGCGGGTCGGGCGCCTCGGGCTCCTCCTCGACGGCTTGGGGCCGGGTGGCGCGACGGCGGGGGGCGCGCTTCTTGGGTTCGGGCTCGGGCTCGTCCTTGACATCCGGCTCGATGCTCGGCTCGAAGACCGGGACGCCGGGCAGCGCGTCGTAGATGACGAAGTCGTCGCACGCCGCGGCCAGTGATCGGCTCGACGAACCCGCCACCCCGATGCCGACGACGTAGCGGCCGAGCCGCTTGCAGCGCTGTGCCAGCGCGATGTAGTCGGAGTCGCCTGCGACGATCACGACGTGGGTGAGGTCGGGCAGGCGGAACATGTCCTCGACGGCGTCGACCGCCAGGCGGATGTCGGCGCCGTTCTTGCCGTAGGCGGCGGCGGGGAACAGCTGCACCAGGTCGACGGCGCGGCCCACCAACTGGCCGCGGTACCCGGCGTTGACGTCGGCCGACCAGTCGGCGTAGGCGCGGGTGAGCACCAAAGTGCCGAAGGACGAAGCGAAGTCGATGATGGCGCCGACGTCGACGGTGGCCCGTTGCAGGCGGTCGACCTCCAGGCCCTTGGTCTTGTCACGCTGGAACGAGTTGCGGCCGTTCACTTGGTCGTATCGCGAGATCACGATGTTGTCGAAGTCGAGGTAGACCGCGACGCGGGTGTCCTCACGTTCCGTCATGTGATCCAGTGTGGTCGGTGGCACCTTCCCACGTCACGCCGGGTCCGCGGAAGGCAAGCCCCTGCCAGGGACTATGTGAACGAAAAGCGCTGCGCGGACGGCGAAAGTGGTGCGGTTGCATCGGCGCCGAGGGGGTACCTCGCCGACATGGCTTCCACCGTCACCGACCTCATCACCGTTCTCGATCCCCGCACCGGCGAGGTCGTGTCGCGGGTACCCGTCACCGAGCCGTCGGCCTGCGACGACGCGGTGGCGCGGGCGGCCGCCGCAGCCCCTGCCTGGGCCCGCACCTCACCCGCCGCGCGGGCGGCTGCCATCACGGCCGCCGCGGCCGACGTCCGCGCTGCCGCCGACGAACACGCCGACCTGAACGAGCGGGAGACCGGCAAGCTGCGCGACGACGCCCGCGGCGGTGTCGACGCCGGAGCAGGCACGCTGGTGCAGTACGGCGAACTCGGCCCGCTGCACCGTGGCCGCAGCCTGCAGGGCGACTGGTCGGCCACCGACCTGATGATTCCGCAGCCGCGCGGCGTGGTCGCCGTGATCACGCCATGGAACGATCCCGTGGCGGTGGCGGCCGGGCTGCTCGGCGCGGCGTTGGTCTCGGGAAACACCGTGGTGCACAAACCAAGTGAGCGAAGCCCGCGCACGGGGCGGTGTTTCGCCGAGCTGATCGCGGCCCACCTGCCCAACGGTGTGCTCGAGATCGTCGACGGCGACGGGGCGGTCGGTGAACGATTGTCAGGCAATGCGCGGGTCGACGTCGTCGCCCACGTCGGCAGCAGCGCGACCGGGCGGGCGATCGCGCGGACCTGCGCCGAGCGCGGTGCCAAGGCGCTGCTGGAGAACGGCGGCAACGACGCGGTGATCGTCGACGACGGCGTGGATCCCGGGTGGGCGGCGAGCCAGGTGGCGCTGGGCGCCTTCGCCAACGCCGGGCAGATCTGCGTGTCGGTGGAGCGGGTGTTCGTGGTGTCGTCGGTCGCCGACGCGTTCCTCGACGCGCTGGTGAGCGAGGCCCGAGCGTGGGGCGGCCGCATCGGCCCGCTGGTCGACGAGCGCCACCGTGACCGGGTGCACCGCGTCGTCAGCGAAGCGGTTGCCCACGGGGCGAACGTGGCGATCGGCGCCCACCCGCGCGAGGGCGTCGGCACGTTCTATCCGCCCACGGTGCTGACCCACTGCACGTCGGACATGCTGGTGATGCGCGAGGAGACGTTCGGCCCCGTGGCTCCACTTCGGGCGGTACCCGACTTCACCACGGGCCTGAACGAGGCGGCCGACGACCGTTACGGGCTGTCCGCCTCGGTGCTGACCGCGGACATGGCGCACGCGCAGGCGGCGTGGCGTCGCCTCCCGGTCGGAACGGTGAAGATCAACGCCGTGTTCGGTGGCGCCCCCGGTGGAGCGTCGCAGCCGCGGGGCGCCAGCGGTTCGGGGTTCGGGTTCGGGCCGGAACTGCTCGACGAGATGACCACGATGAAGGTGGTGCACTGGTCGCCGCCTGGTCTCAGCGCGTAGCGACGCGAGCGCGCCTGTGGGGCGAGCAGAAGTCGATCCAAACCCACACAACCGTGGAGTCCGGCTAGCACATCGCATGGCACCTACGCGCAGCGCAGCCAACAACGCGCTGCGGGTAGGTGCACGTCGCAGGTATGAACCGTCGTTTCGCATCCTGTCTAGCTGGACACGGGCGGCCCTGCCACACGCCGTCGGCGCCGCATGGGCCACCTTTTCGACCGCAACCCGCCAAGCCCGACGCCGGCACGACGTGACGACGAGGACGAGGTCAT
>JAOPWT010000199.1 GCA_025965555.1 Mycobacterium sp. | reverse complement strand
ACGCTTTGCGCGATCCTCTCCATGGCGTCGCCCACTCGGTGCGGGTCCGGTCGGTGCTGCAGACCGGTGGACTGCGCGAGCCGTTGGGTGAGCCAATCGACCATCCCGACGCGGACGAAGTCCACCTGATGCGCTCCCGCCTTGGTCAGCCAGAACGTCTCTCCGCTTCGCTGCGCATAGCCCGTGGCGACGAGGCGGTCGAACGCAGGCTCGAGGATCTCCCACGGCACCCGCACGTGATTGGCGATGTCGCTCGAGCGGGCCTGTCCGGCCGCCTGCCCGAAGCGGTAAACCTGCAGGAGCGCCCACAGCCGCCCGACGTCGAGCTTGCTGTCGGGGCGCTGCGCCAAGACGCGCAGCTGCACACCGGAGCCTTGCCGGATCAAACGTCCAACCGCGTTTTCCAGCAGCTGATCCGGCGAGTCGGTCGTCGGCATGGCGAACCCTTCGCCCATATCGACGGCGGTGCCGACGTCGTTGTTGCGCAGCGGAACCTGCTTGAGCATCAGCGCCAACACGAACCCCACCACGGCCACTGGCGCAGCGAACAGGAACACCTTGTCGAGCGCGTCGGCGTATGCGGACGCGATCGGTGCGGCCATCTCCGGAGCCAGCCGGTGCAGGGCGTCGGGAGACTGCGCCGCCTCGGGCGGCGCGCCGCTGCGGGCCAGTGCGTCCCCGAGCCGGCTCTTGAGGAAGTTGTTGAACAACGAGCCGAACACCGCCGCGCCGAACGAACTGCCGATGGTACGGAAGAACGTCACTCCGGACGTCGCCACGCCAAGGTCGCTGAAGTCGACGGTGTTCTGCACGACCAGCACGAGCACCTGCATGCACATGCCGATCCCGGCACCGAGCACCACCAGGTACAGCGACTGCACGAACGTGGACGTCTCGGGGCCCATCCGCGACAACAGAACGAATCCCACCGCCATCACGGCGGTGCCGGCCACCGGAAAGATCTTGTACCGCCCGG
This sequence comes from Mycobacterium sp., assembly GCA_025965555.1. GTDB lineage: Bacteria > Actinomycetota > Actinomycetes > Mycobacteriales > Mycobacteriaceae > Mycobacterium. The sequence continues at coordinate 7,383 of JAOPWT010000199.1, read as the reverse complement.
TGCGGCCGACGATCACACCGCTGCTCATCGACATCACGAGCAGACCGACGACCATCGGCAAGGTGTGCAGCCCGGAGGTGGTGGCCGACACGCCGTCGACGAATTGCATGAACGTCGGCAGGAAGGTCAACGCGCCGAGCATCGCGAATCCGACGACGAACGACAAGGCGCAGCAGACGGCGAAGACCGGCTCGCGAAACAGACGCATTGGCAGGATGGGTTCGGCCGCCCGTAGTTCCACGGCGACGAAGGCACCCAGCGCTACCAGCGAGCCCACGAAGAGCCCGATGATCATCGCCGAACCCCACGGGTAGGTGCTGCCGCCCCAACTCGTGGCCAGCGTCAGCCCGGTGGCGCCAAGACCGACCAAGACGATCCCGGCATAGTCGATGATCGGACGCGCGGTCCTGCCCAGGTTGGGAATCGCCGACATGGCCACCACGATCACGACGACGGCGACGGGCACGTTGATCCAGAACGCCCAGCGCCAACTCAGGTGGTCGGTGAAGAATCCGCCGAGTAGCGGGCCGATCACCGTGGTGACGCCGAAGACGGCGCCGAGAGCACCCTGGTAGCGGCCGCGTTCGCGCAGCGGGATGACCTCCCCGATCACCGCGGTCGCGGTCACCATGATCGCGCCGCCGCCGATGCCCTGCAGCGCGCGGGCGGCGACCAGCATCGGCATCGACCCGGCCAGGCCACACAGCACCGAGCCGACCATGAAGAACAGCACCGCAGCGATGAACACGGTCTTGCGGCCGATCAGATCGCCGAGTTTGCCGACGATCGCCGTCACGACCGTCGACGCCAGCAGATAGCTGGTCACCACCCATGACTGGTGGCCGGCCCCACCAAGATCGGCCACCACGGTCGGCAGCGCCGTCGCCACGATCGTCTGATCCAGGGCAGCGAGCAGCATCCCCAGCAGGACGGCGGTGAAGATCAGGTTCCGCTTCGGCGCCGCCACTTCGGTGGGAGTCGCGCGTGGCGGCACCGGTGGTGACGGTGGACCGGTAATCGTTGCCGTCATACCTTCGCCCTCGCTTCTCGTCTTGGCCCGTCCGTGTCGTATATCCATTGTGGTGAGGGATACCCACTCAGATCCGACGACACGACGCGCCGGCCGCAGCGATCAAATACACAGCAGGCGCACAGCTGGGTCGCGGCGCACTCGGCGAGCAACCGCGGAGGCGGATTACCGTTGCCGTCGCGCGGGTAGCAGTGAACCTACGCCGTGACGAATTCCGATCCATATGTCACGGCAACGAGTACCGGGCACTGCCCACCACCGACGAAGACGAGGACGACGACACGCCGTCGACCTAGCGGCGGCACCAGTTTGACGCAGCACCATCGGGGTAAAGCGCCCGGCATGACATCGCTGTGGCTCGCCGATCGCGTCGAGACCCCGACGCCACCGGGCGTCCTCGAGGGTGCACGCCACACCGCGGACGTCGTGGTGGTCGGCGCAGGCATCACCGGCCTCACCACCGCATTGCTCCTGGCCCGGGCCGGCAAACGCGTCGTGGTCCTGGAGGCTCGCCACCTCGGCGCGGGCACCACCGGGAACACCACCGGCAAGCTGAGTGTGCTTCAGGGCACCAAGCTGTCGCGGATCGCCGCCAGACACGGCAACGACACCCTGCGCGCCTACGTCGAGGGCAACACCGAGGGCCGCGACTGGCTCCTGCGTTACTGCGAGGACCACGGATTGAACGTGCAGCGCGAGGACGTCTACAGCTACGCGCAGAACGCCGACGGCGTACAGACGGCCAAGGATGAGCTCGCCGCGGGCCGCGACGCCGGCCTGGACGTCACATGGGCCACCGAGGCTGACGTTCCCTTCCCGTTCCACGGCGGCGTACTACTTCGGCATCAGGCCCAGCTCGATCCGCTGCCCCTACTCAACAGCCTCGCCGCGGAACTCGAGACCCACGGCGGCACGATCCTGCAAGGCATCCGCGTCGTCTCGGTGCACGGCTCGCGGCGCCTCCGAGTCAACACGCACACGGCCCGCTCGGTGGATGACGCTGCCTCGCAGACCTTCTCGTTCGAAGCCGACCAGTGCGTGCTCGCCACCGGCATCCCGATCCTGGATCGCGGCCTGTTCTTCGCGCGGCTGAAACCGCAGCGTTCCTACTGCCTAGCGTTCGACGTCCCCGGCGAGATCACCCGGCCCATGTTCCTCAGCGTGGATTCTCCGACGCGGTCGGTCCGCTATGCGCCAACCCCCGCCGGCGACCGACTCGTCGTCGGTGGCGCCGGCCACACGGTGGGCCGGGCCGCCCGGGCGTCCGCCGGGGTCGAGGAGCTGAGACGGTGGGCGGTGCTGCACTACCCAGGTGCCGTGCAGACGCACTTCTGGTCAGCACAGGACTATACGCCGATCGACGAAATTCCCTACGTCGGTCCCATCCTGCCCAACACCGAAACGATCTACGTGGCAACGGGTTTCGACAAATGGGGCATGACCAACGGCGTCGCGGCCGCCTTGGCCATCACCTCACGCATCCTCGGCGGACGCATGGACTGGTCGGCCGCCTTCGCCAGCTGGCGGACCGGCGAACTTGCCGGCATCACCACCGCGGTGCAAACCAACCTCGAGGTCGGGTTCAACCTCGCGAAGGGCTGGGTGACGCCGTGGACCGCCGACGGCAACGAGCCCGCCGAAGGTGAGGGTCTGGTCAGTGGGCCGCCATGGCACCTCCAGGCCAAGAGCAACGTCGACGGCGCCCAACGGACCACCTCGCCAGTCTGCCCACACCTCGGCGGCATCGTGCGATGGAATGACGCGGACCACGCATGGGAATGCCCACTGCACGGGTCCCGCTTCGGACCGGACGGCGAACTGCTCGAGGGTCCCGCCACCCGCGGGCTGTCCTCGCAGAAGAGTTCGGCAAGCTGAATCTGACGTTCGCCGCGCATGGGTTTGCGACACCGCGTCCGTGGGGAAGGTACGCGAAGGTTGGTTCGCAGAGATAACGAGGTAACAGATGAATGTCGTGGCTTGCCTTCAAGACCCGTCGGGCGCGCGCAGGTGGTCGCTGTGATCGCCCGCCGCATACGCCTCCTCGGAACCGTTCTCGGGGCGTTTGCGTTGGTGCTGCTCGGCTTCCCGGTCGGCGTCCCCGTGGCATCCGCGGAGCCGTGTCCCGACGTCGAGGTGGTGTTCGCCCGCGGAACCGGCGAGGCTCCGGGTGTCGGGGGGGTCGGCCAAGCCTTCGTCGACGCCCTGCGCTCTCAGGTCGGCGGCCGGTCGGTGGGGGTCTATGGGGTCGACTACCCGGCCAGCAGCGACTTCTCCAACGACGTCGCATTCGCCGGCACCGTGGTGGATGGCATCCGCGACGAGAGCAACCACGTTCAGTCGATGGCGAAGACGTGTCCCAATACCCGGATAGTGCTGGGCGGATACTCCCAGGGCGCCGTGGTTACCGGCTTCACCACGGCCGACGCGGTGCCCCCGGGAGTCTCAGCGCTCGCGGTGCCGCCACCGATGGCCCCAGAGGTGGCCAACCACGTCGCCGCCGTCGCGCTGTTCGGAAAGCCGTCCGCTGAATTCCTCCAGTCCTACGGCGCACCGGCCATCGTCATCGGTCCCCTTTACCAACCGAAGACCATCGACCTCTGCGCCCAGGGGGACACCATTTGTGATGGCACACCCGGCGGAGGGCCGACCGTCGCCCACGCGCTCTATCCGGTCAACGGCATGGTCGCTCAGGCCGCCGCCTTCGCCGCGGGTCGCGTCTGACCCCGCTACCCGGCGCGTGTCGACCGCCGCGGGACCCAGCTGGCCTCCAGCCAGCCGATCACCGGCCATGGCTGCGAATCATCGACGGCGACACCGGCGTTCGGGCTGATGTCGGAGGCGGGAACGTCGACGACGGCGTGCGAGCCGTCCCGGATGTTCACCGGCGGCAGCGGCGCGTAATCGTCGGTCAGGATTCCCCGCCGCAGAATGAAGTACACGTACAACGCCCCCACTCCCACCAAGGCGCCGGCGAGCGTCGCGGCTAGTTCGAAGATCTTGATCTTCAATCCCACACCGGCGGAGAGCTTGTCGAGCTGGTCGGGGTCGTAACTGCGTTCGCTGCGCTTCGGCAACGGCGGGGTTCCGCGCATCGGGCCGAGGTCGACTACGACGTCGACGTGATCACCGGTGCGGGCGCTGACACCGACGTTGCAGCCGCTGCGCACCGTGAACTGATAGGACACGACGAGGTCGTGGCCGAACGGACTCGCCGTCGGCGGCGGCGCCACCAGCAGGTGCATCCGGTGGCGTCCCTTGTACGGCCGCTCCTTGATCTTCGGGTGCGCCTCCACCCGCCTGGATATGCCGAAGACCACCCTGCCCACTTCCTTGAGCAGATGAGAGAACATCGATCCGTCGTCGTCCACGTCGTCGTCGTAGGCGTTGGCGGGGTCCACGGCGAACTCCTGGCCGTGCAGAAATGGCCGGGAGGCCAACAACATTCGCGTCGTCAGTGGTCCGGGGCGCCTCGTCCGCGGCACGCTGGCGGTGGCCATCAGCAGCGGCGGATGGATTTCGGTGCGGTAGTGGTCGTCGAACACGTGGCCGGTGTCGATGATCCAGCGACCGAAGCACGCCACCCGGTCGCCGTTGTTCACTTGCCCGCGGAAGCTGGGCGGCAGCAAGTGCTTCTCCCACTCCATCCCCAGCAGCCCTCTAGGGACCGCGAGCCCGAGGTAGTCCGCCATCTGCATGCGGTCTCCCTCGGAGCGCTTGTTGGCGGGGCTGAGCAAGTCGCGGAAGCCCGCCTCGTCGTCGACGGCCACGCCGAATTCCCAGTCGAAGCCCATCGCGTGGGTCATCGGGACGTCGGCGCCGGAATCGTTCGGCCCCACCGCCCAACCCGAACACCCGACCACCGTATTCTCGTCGTACTCGTTGCCGGGATCGAGCACCTGGACCCATTCGTGAGTCCGGCCCAGCGGGAACTCACCGTCGCTGGCCGACCAGTCCCCGTCGGGAGGCAGCGCCGGATTCTGGAAGGCGATCCCCAGGATCTCGGGCGGCGCTGGCACGTGGCCCGCGTCGGTGACCTGGTAGGTGGTCAGGTCGAGGTCGTCGTTGGTGGTGCAGACACTCAGTACGCGCTGTACGTCGAGAGTGAGCAGGGCCGGCCCGCTGGCCTCGTCGTCGGCGCGGCTGGCGTAGTCCCCGGTACGCAACAGCTCGAGTTCGCCCTCCTCGACGAGCATCTGGAAGGCGATGATCTTCAGATTGCCCTGGCCCTGCCGCATGCCGACCATCACCGTGGGACTGCCCGCGGTGGTCGTGATCGTCGTGACGGCCAGATCGGCGGCCTCCCCGGCCCCGGCGTCGGCCAGTCGGGTGAAACCGGTGGCGGGATCCGCCGACCAGGCGATCACAAGCAGGTCACCCGAGCCGTCGGTGACCGCGGTCAGCACCAACGGGATCACCGAGCCGCCCACCTCGGATGTCATGGTGTCCACGGCGATGAAGCCGACCTCACCGGCCAGTCCGGGATCACCCGCCCACCGCTGGAGTTGGCCGTTGCCGCCGACCCGCCACCCGATCAACTCGAGGTCGCCGCTTCCGTTGCGCACCGCGGTAATCACGTTGTCGTCGTCCAGCGCGGTGATCGTGACCACGGTGACCGCGCCGGCCTGTCCTGCTGAATCGAACAACCGCGACACCGTGGCGTCCGACTCGACCCGCCAACTGATCAGCTCGAGGTTGCCGCTGCCGTCGCGCACGGCGGTGATGAGCAAGTCCGCACGCAGCCGGGTCATTGCGATCGCAGACACCGCGCCGGCGTGGCTGCCCTCGTGCCATGGCCTGGTGATGGACGTTAGTCCCGGGGCGACCTCCCAGGAGATCATCAGCAGGTTGCCACCGCCGTCGCGCACGGCGGTCACCGCGACCCGGTCGACGACGGCCAATGCGACGAGGCTGACCTCGCCGGCCAGTGAGCCGCTGTCCGAGATTCGATCGATCGTGAAATCTCTTGCCGCCGTGGACCATCCGATGAGGAGCAGATTTCCGGACCCGTCCCGGCATGCTGTGAGGACCTCGCTGGCATCGAGGGACGCCGCGGTGACCAACGACGCTTCCCCGGCGCCCGCTTCGGCGAACGGCCGAATCAGCGTAATCGCCGAGCGGGACAGCTCGTAGGTGGCCACCTCGAGGTTTCCATCGATACGGCAGGCACTCAAGAAGCGGTTCGGGTCCAGGGTCAGCAGGGCGGTCTGGGTGACCTCGGTATCGGCGTCGTTCTCGTACTCCCCGCTGCGCACCAACGCGATGTCGCCGGCCTCGCCGACCACGTCGAACGCGATGATCTTGAGGTTGCCGCTGCCCTGGCGCATCGAGACCAGCACCGTGGGAGTGTCCGTCTCGATCACCGTGGTCGTCATCCCGACCAGGGCGGCCTCTCCCGCGCCGATGTCGGTGAGGCGGGTGAAGGCGCGGGAGACCGGATCGGCTGCCCAGGCGATCAGCAGCAGGTTGTCAGAGCCGTCGCGGACGGCGGTCAGCACGGTGGTGAAAGTCGTGCCGCTCAGGGTGGCCGTGAGCGTTTCGAGCGCCAGGTCGTAGATCTCGCCGGCCTCGCCGACGCCCGGCCAGCGGTCGAAGGTGCCATTACCGTCGACGTGCCAGCCGATCAGTTCGAGGTTGCCGCTGCCGTTGCGCACCGCGGTGATCACGTTCTGGTCGTCCAGGGCGGTGACGGTCAACATGTCGACCTCGCCGGCAGCGCTGCCGGAGTCACCCAGCCGCGACACAGTCGAGTCGGGATGCAGTCGCCAGCTGATCAGTTCGAGGTCGCCGCTGCCGTTGCGCACTGCGGTGACGACGAGGTCGGAACGCAGCGTGGTGGTGTCGAGCGCCGAGATCTGTCCCGCCGACACACCCTCGGGGTAGGGACGGGTGATCGAATCCAGCCCTGGCCCGAACTCCCAGGAGATCATCAGCAGGTCGCCGTCGCCGTCCTGCACCGCGGTGACGGCCCGCTCGCCGAGCACTTCCAACGAGACGAAACCGATTTCGCCGGCCAGTCCTGCGGTGTCGGCAACACGGGTGATGTCCTCACCGGGTGGGGTGAGCCAGCCGATCAGCAGCAGATTCCCCGACCCGTCGCGACATGCGGTCAACACCTCGCCCTCGTCGATCGCGCTCACCGAAATCGACGATGCCTCACCAGCTCTCGCCTCGGAGGCTTGCTTGATCCTGGTTGCCATGACACATTCCCTCGCCGCCGCTATCCGGGGCCTTGATCGAGGGCCGGTCGTAGTCGGCGCCATTCCACGCGGGCCGTCACCGCAAGGGCAGCCGCCACGACCAGCAGTCCGACGACGATGATCCATTCCAGCCCACCGGAGCGGTTGTCGGGGTCG
>JAOPWT010000155.1 GCA_025965555.1 Mycobacterium sp. | reverse complement strand
GAGACGGGCAGACCGCCACCGTGACCACCATTTCACCAGGTCACTAGCTTCAGGTCAGAGCGCGCCCTGCTGCTCGGGCGGCAGCGTCGCGGGGCCCTCGATCTCGGGGACGGCCGAGGACGTCGTGGGTGTCGTGGGAGGCGTGGTTTCGGTCGTGGTCTCTCCAGTTGTCACCTCGGTCGGCGCCACAGGCCCAGGCGGCGCAGGCTCGGCCGCGCTGGTCGCTACGGTCAAACCGCCCATCGCGAGAACTGCCCCCGCACCCGCGGCGGCGGTCATCAGTTTCAACTTCGAGCTCATCACGTCGATCACTCCAATTCGATTATTCGAATACAGGCCAGTGAAGGGAGGGCTCGAAAGACCCCTTCACGATTCAAGTAACCGAAGCGGACGCGTACCAAACGCAAAGCGCTTTCCCGGCCGGCGCTCAGCCGGACGGCGATTGGCCGTCGCTCAGCCGGGGAGACCCTGCTCTTCGGACGGCAGCGGTGCCGGGCCCTTGATCGACGGGGCCGCCTCGCCGACGGCGGGTGCGTTCGGCGGGGTGGATACGGTGGTGGTGGCGCCCAACGTCATCTGCGGCGATCCGGCAGCGGACGCCGGCGCGCTCTGGCCCTCGATGATTCCTACGCTCAGGGCGCCGAGCGTCACGACCGCGCTACCCCCGATGATGGCGGCGAACAACTTTGCGTTGTAATGCATGTCACAATTCCCCTCTGTGCAATCAGCTATCAAATTTGGTCAAGGCGGCTCCGAGTGAACGCCCTAAATCTGTGAGCTGGCTGAGCCCGCGCGGCGAGTTCTCTCGCTCCGTTTGCGTGCCCGCAACGCGGTAAACGGAGATTGATCTCCTACCCTGTGCCCATGGGGTTTCCGACGGGCTCGGCGTGACGCGTTTCCTGGCTCGTCGGGCGCTGAACTACGTCGTACTCCTGATTTTGGCGTCTTTCCTGACGTTTGCGCTCGCGTCGTGGTCCTTCAAACCCCTCGACAGCCTCGAAGGTCGCAACCCTCGCCCACCACAGGCCGTAATCGATGCCAAGGCCGCCGAACTCGACCTCGACAAGCCGATCCCCCTCCGATACGCGCACTGGGTGTCCCACGCAGTCCGCGGCGAATTCGGCACGACCGTCGCCGGGCAGCCCGTATCCGACGAACTGTGGCGCCGTATCGGAGTCAGCCTGCGACTGGTCTTCATCGGCTCGATCCTCGGCACGTTCATCGGAGTGGTGGTCGGCGCGTGGGGCGCCATCCGGCAGTACCGAGTGTCCGACCGCGTCATCACGGTGCTGTCCCTGCTGCTCATCAGCATGCCGACCTTCGTCGTCGCCAACCTGCTGATCCTCGGCGCGCTGAGTGCCAACACGGCGTTGGGCTTCAACCTCTTCGAGTACACCGGTGAAACGTCGGCCACGCCGACCGGCGGGGTCTTGGCGCAATTCGTCGACCGCCTTCAGCACCTCGTCCTGCCGACGGCCACCCTGGCGCTGTTCTCGATCGCCGGCTTCAGCCGATACCAGCGCAACGCCATGCTCGACGTGCTCGGCCAAGACTTCATCCGTACCGCGCGCGCCAAGGGCCTGACGCGGCGGCAGGCCTTGATCAAGCACGGGCTGCGCACGGCGTTGATTCCCATGGCCACGCTGTTCGCCTACGGCGTCGGCGGACTGGTGACGGGGGCGGTGTTCGTGGAGAAGATCTTTGGCTGGCATGGCATGGGCGAGTGGGTGGTTCAGGGCATCGCCACGCAGGACACCAACATCATCGCCGCGATCACGGTGTTCACCGGGGCGACGATTCTGCTTGCCGGCCTGCTGTCCGACGTCATCTACGCGGCGCTCGACCCGAGGGTGAGGGTGACGTGACCGAGCCGGTGACCACGGAGGCTTCGTCGGCGGCGCAATCAGGCGTCGACGCAAGCACCTTCGCCTCGCGACGCACCCTGACGCTGCGCCGGTTCCTCCGCAACCGGCTCGCGGTGGGGGCACTGGTGGTTCTTGCGGTGATGTTCATCGGGTGCTATGCGTTACCGCCGCTATTGCCATGGAGCTACACCGATCTCGACTTCTATGCGCTGCAACAGCCGCCGAGCACCAGCCACTGGTTCGGCACGAACGCGCTCGGCCAGGACCTGCTGGCGCAGACCCTGCGCGGGATGCAGAAGTCGCTGCTGATCGGCGTGTGCGTGGCCTTCATCTCGACGATCATCGCGGCGACCGTCGGCGCGGTGGCTGGTTACTTCGGCGGCTGGCGAGACCGTGTGGCGATGTGGGTCGTCGATCTGCTGCTGGTGGTACCGAGTTTCATCCTCGTCGCCATCGTCACGCCGCGCCTCGGGCAGTCGGGCCGGGTGTTCTCGTTGATCCTGTTGCTGGCGGTATTCAGCTGGATGATCAGCGCCCGTATCGTGCGCGGGCTGACGATGAGCCTGCGCGAGCGCGAGTTCGTCACGGCCGCAAAGTACATGGGCGTGTCCGACTGGCGGATCATCGTGCGCCACGTGCTGCCCAACGTCGCCTCGATCCTCATCATCGACACCACGTTGAACGTCGGCGTCGCGATCCTGGCCGAAACCGGACTGTCGTTCCTCGGCTTCGGCATCCAGCCGCCCGACGTGTCGTTGGGCACGCTGATCGCCGACGGCACCCCTTCGGTGACGACGTTCCCCTGGGTGTTCCTGTTCCCCGCAGGCGTGCTGGTGCTGATCGTGCTGTGCGCCAACGTGATCGGCGACGGTCTGCGCGATGCGATCGATCCTGGCGCCAAGCCCCTCCGTCGGCAGCGACGCCAGTGAGCGAACTCCTCCAGGTAAAGGACCTCTGCGTCGGCTTCACCACCGACGCCGAGGACGTTGCCGCGGTTCGGGGCATGTCATTCGCCGTCCAACCGCGCGAGGTCGTCGCGCTGGTCGGCGAATCCGGCGCAGGCAAGTCGGCCACGGCGATGGCGGTGGTCGGGCTGCTCCCGGAGTACGCGTCCGTCTCCGGATCGGTTCGTCTGCACGGTGACGAGCTCATCGGCCTTGACGACCAACGGATGTCCCGCATCCGGGGTCGGGTCATCGGCACGGTGTTTCAGGACCCGATGTCTGCGCTCACGCCCGTCTACACCGTGGGCGATCAGATCGCCGAGGCACTCCGGGTACACCAGCGCGAGCTGAGCCGCAAGGCCGCCGCGGCGCGTGCCGTCGAGCTGCTCGAGTTGGTCGGGATCTCGCAGCCGCAGCGGCGCGCCAGATCCTTTCCCCACGAACTGTCCGGCGGTGAGCGGCAACGCGTCGTCATCGCGATCGCGATCGCCAACGACCCGGACCTCATCATCTGTGACGAGCCAACGACAGCGCTCGACGTCACGGTGCAGGCGCAGATCCTCGACGTGCTACGCACCGCCAGGGACGTGACGGGCGCAGGCGTGCTGATCATCACCCACGACCTCGGGGTGGTGTCGGAGTTCGCCGACCGTGCCCTGGTGATGTACGCAGGCAAGGCCGTCGAGACGGCGCCGGTGGCCGACCTGGTCAGCACCCGGGTCATGCCCTACACCGTCGGACTGCTGGGCTCGGTGCCGCGGCTCGACGCCGCCCAGGGCTCGCGCCTGGTGCCGATCCCCGGCGCGCCACCGTCGTTGGCGGCTCTTCCGCCCGGCTGTCCGTTCGCACCGCGGTGTCCGATGGTCATCGACGACTGCCGTTCGGCGGAGCCGACATTGGTGTCCGTTGCGCCCGACCACACCGCGGCGTGCATCCGCACCGACGACGTCAGGGGCCGCTCGGCGGCCGACGTGTACGGCGTATCGACCGCCCCCGTCGACGCCGAGGCCGACCCCGACGCTCCCGTCGTGCTCCGCGTGGCCGATCTCGTCAGGACGTTCACCCTGACCAAGGGAGCGGTGTTCCGGCGTCGGATCGGCGAGGTACGGGCCGTCGACGGCGTCAGCTTCGAGCTGCGTCAGGGCCAAACCCTCGGCATCGTGGGGGAATCCGGGTCGGGAAAGTCGACCACGCTGCACGAGATTCTGGAACTGACTGCGCCGCAGAGTGGTTCGATCGAGGTGCTCGGCCACGACGTGACCGCTCTGGACCGCCGGTCCCGACGTGCGCTGCGCGGTGATCTGCAGGTCGTGTTTCAAGATCCCGTCGCGTCTCTCGACCCGCGGTTGCCCATCTTCGATGCCCTGGCGGAACCGTTGACCGCCAACGGCTTCGACAAGCACGCCGTCAACGAGCGCGTCGACGAGCTTTTGAGCACGGTCGGACTGCGGCGCGAGGACGCGAGCAGGTATCCCGCCGAATTCTCCGGCGGGCAGAAACAACGCATCGGCATCGCCAGGGCACTGGCATTGCAACCGAAGATCTTGGCGCTCGACGAGCCGGTGTCCGCCCTGGACGTGTCGATCCAGGCGGGCATCATCAACCTGCTCCTGGACCTTCAGGAGCGGTTCGGACTGTCGTATCTGTTCGTGTCGCACGACTTGTCGGTGGTGAAGCACCTCGCGGACCAGTTGGTGGTGATGTACAAGGGCTCGATCGTCGAGTCCGGCGATGCCGCCGACGTGTTCGCCAGGCCCCAGCACGAGTACACGCGACAGTTGCTCGCCGCCGTGCCGCAGCCGTGAGGGATCTCCGTCGCGGCTGGTGAGGGGTGGCTGCGGCGCGAAGGGCGGCCCTGAGGTTAGAGTCTGTCCGCATGGAGATCCGACGCCTCGTCAGCGCCCTTCTCGTGGCCGGACTCACGCTCACCGCGTGCTCCGGCGGCAACCAGGAGGCGCCGTCCGCAGGCGGCAATGCCGAAGTCGGCACCAGCAGTGACATGAACCCGCAGGATCCCGCCAAACTGCGGGACGGCGGCGACCTGCGACTTGCGCTGACGAACTTCCCCGACAACTTCAACACCCTGCACATCAACGGCCCGACTGCGGACGCCGCCGCCATCTCTCGGGCGACGATGCCGCGAGCATTTCGCATCGCTGCCGATGGCACGACGACGGTCAACACCGACTTCTTCACTAACGTCGAGCTGACCGGGACCAACCCCCAGGTCGTCACGTACACGATCAACCCCAAGGCCGTGTGGAGTGACGGCACGCCGATCACCTGGGAGGACATCGAATCCCAGATCAATGCCACCAGTGGCAAGAACAAGGACTTCGCGATCTCCGCGCCCAACGGCAGCGAACGAGTCGCATCGGTGACCAGGGGCGTCGACGATCGCCAGGCGATAGTGACGTTCGCCAAGCCGTACGCCGACTGGCGCGGAATGTTCGCCGGCAACACCGTGCTCTCGCCCAAGAGCGTGACCGCCACCCCGGATGCCTTCAACAAGGCTCAGCTGAACGGACCTGGGCCATCGGCGGGGCCATTCATCGTCTCGGCGATGGACCGCACCGCGCAGCGAATCACGTTGAGCCGCAACCCCAAGTGGTGGGGAACGCCGCCGCGCCTTGACTCGATCACCTTTCTGGTGCTCGACGATGCTGCCCGCTTGCCTGCGCTGCAGAACAACGCCATCGACGCCACCGGACTCACGTCGCTCGACGAGGTGACGATCGCACGGCGCACCCAGGGCGTCGCGATTCGGCGGGCACCGAGCGCCAGCTGGTATCACTTCACCTTCAACGGTGCTCCCGGCTCGATACTCGCCGACAAGGCATTGCGGACGGCGATCGCGAAGGGCATCGACCGCCAGACCATCGCGAACGTGGCCCAACGAGGACTGGCCGACAATCCGGCGCCGCTGAACAACCACATCTACGTGGCGGGCCAGCAGGGCTACCAGGACAACAGCGGCGTGGTCGCCTTCGATCCAGAGGCGGCGAAGAAGGAGCTCGACGACCTGGGCTGGAAGATGAACGGACAGTTCCGTGAGAAGGACGGCAAGCAACTTGTGATCCGCGATTTCTTCTACGACGCGGCCAGCACCCGACAGGTAGCCCAGATCGCCCAGAACAGCCTGGCGCAAATTGGCGTCCGGCTCGATCTTCAGGCCAAGGGCGGCAACGGCTTCTTCACCAACTACATCACCGTCGGGAACTTCGACATCGCCCAGTTCAGCTGGGTGGCCGACGCCTTCCCACTGTCGGGCCTCACACAGATCTATGCGTCGACGGGGGAAAGCAATTTCGGCAAGATCGGCAGCCCCGAGATCGACTCGAAGATCGAACAGACGCTGGAGCAACTCGACGCCGAGAAGGCCAGGGGATTGGCCAACGAGCTCGACAAGCTGATCTGGGCCGAAGGATTCAGCCTTCCGCTGTTCCAGTCCGCTGGCAACGTGGCAGTGCGAAGCAGTCTCGCGAACTTCGGTGCCGCCGGACTCTCCGACGTGGACTACACCGCGATCGGCTTCATGAAGTCGTGACGTGACGCACCGCGCGCGGCACCAACGACGGCACCGCCGACTCTGCGACCGACGCGGCGGCGATCGCCCACACCAGCAGTCGAACGCTCAGTAGATGGGGGACGCCGTCGAGTTCAGCTGACCGACTTGGCAATTCGGATGCCTCACCGGCGTAAACGGCCTTCACGATGTCGAGCGCCGAGCGTTCCTTGACATCGATGATGCTGTGCCCCGTGGTGGGCAGGTCGACCAGCACCGAATCGGGGATCAGCTCGGCGATCCGGCACGCGACCGCACGCGGAGTGGTGAGATCGCGACCGCCGGAGATCACCACGGTGGGCCAGGTGAATCCCGGCATCGCGGCCACGAGGTCGTAGGGTTCGGCGACGAAGTCGACTTCGCCGGTGGCCATTTCGCGCAGCGCCAGCGCCGGGTCGAGCGGCTTGCCGTCGGGCACCGCACCGTAGTTGAGCTCGCGGTAGCCGATGCGGCCGACGAGGTCGGGTTCGTTGTGATATGGCGTCCTGCGCTCGGCCAACAGCCGGGTGCCGAGTCCGACGACTCCCCACACCCAGTCGTGATGGTTCAGCAGCAGGTCGAGCTGTCGCCCCAACAGCTCAGGTCCCCCGAGTCCGTACAGATCGGCGGCGAGCTGCGTAGCCGTCGGGGTCAGCACGCCATCCTCGACGAGTCGATGCACCTTGGCCGCGAGCTCGGCGGTCTCCTCGTCGGCGCCGTCCCACAGCACCCGGCGGACGGCGTGTCGCACCTCGTCGATGTCGTCGGCCGCCAGCAGCGGAGAGTCCAGGATCATCGCGTGCACCCGCTCGGGATGGCGGACGCCGAGACCCGCGGCCAGATAGGTGCCGTACGACGTGCCGTAGACGACCGCCTCGTCGACCTCGGCGTCGTCGAGCACTGCGGCGAGGTCCCCGACGGCGGCCTCGATCGTCAGCGCCTCGACAGGCAGGTCCGCGCCCTCGTCGTCGTGTCGCGACATCCCGATCCCTCGATGCTCGACCATGATCACGTCGAGACCGTCGGCCGCGGCACGCCTGCGCAGCCCGCGGTACAGCGCGATCGAGGCCGCGCCAGGCCCCCCGGGGATGATCACCAAGGGGTGGGCGGACTTCTCGCCGACGCGCACGTAGAACAGGTCGAATTCGGCGGATCCGTCAGGCAGGATCGGCCTGCGGACCGAACGCACGCCGGGCAGCGCAGCCAGCTTGTCGTGGACTCGGCGGCGCGCGGCGTTCATGGTCATCGGCCACCATTGTGCCCCGTCGCCGGTTCTTAGGTTCCCGATGAGTCAAAGCAGTGCCGTCGCGGACCGCCTTACGTAGAAACGATGCCATGACCACCGTCGAGAACCACTACCACATCCTGCCCGGCACTCCGCAGTGGGACGAACTGCTCAGCCACATCGCCGCGGGCGCCAAGGACCGAGATCTGAACGACGAGAACCCCTTTGATCAAGTAGCTGCGCTCAAGCGGGCGGGCTTCGGTACCTTGCGCCTGCCCCACGAACTCGGCGGCTCGGGATTGACTGTCCCACACCTGTTCTCCGCAGTGATCGACGTGGCGCGAGCCGATCCCATTGTGGCGCACATCTTCCGGACCCACTTCTGGTTCACTGAGGAGCGGTTGCGCACCCTCGGAGGGCAGGAGCGCAGCGACCTGGGATTCGGCCCGGGCGACCCCTCGTCACTGCAGTGGTTGCGCAAGGTCGCAGACGGCAAGCTCTTCGGCAATGCATTCAGCGAGAAGGGCGCGAACGCGGTGGGCAGCCTGGTCTTCAACACCCGGCTGCTGCCCGATCCGGCAGGCGGCTTCCGACTCGAGGGTGAGAAGTTCTACAGCACCGGCACGCTGTTCTCCGACTACCTGACCGTCACCGCCACCACCGATCACGACTCCGTGGCCACCGTCGTCGTGCCCGCGGATCGCACCGGGGTGAAGCTCATCGACGACTGGGACGGCTTCGGTCAGCGGCGTACCGGCACGGGGACCACGGTGTTCAAGAACGTCGCGGTCACGTCCGACGAGATCCTCGCCGACGCGCCCTACGACGCCCCCCCGGTACCGACGGTGCAGTACGCGTCGCTGCAGCTCTTCATTCATGCGGTGGTCGCAGGCATCCTGGCCGGCGTCGTGGACGACGGCGTGACCCTGCTGCGTTCGCGTGATCGCAGCTTCAGCCACGCTCCCACCGAGCGGCCCACCGACGACCCGCTCCTGCAGCGGCTGCTGGGCGAACTGGCCAGCACGGCCTACGTCGCGAAGGCGGCGGTGCTCGATGCCGCCGAGGCGATCGCCACCGCGACCGCCTCCGGCGCCACCACACCCGACGGCAATCCGGATGCCCGGTTGGCGGAAGAGGCCCAGCTCAAGGTCGCCAAGGTGAAGGTGCACCTGGATGCGATCGCACCGGAGGCCGCGACCCGGCTGCTCGAGCTCGGCGGTGCCAGCGCGGCCAGCAGGCAGAAGGGTCTCGACCGACACTGGCGCAACATCCGCACCATCACGCTGCACAACCCGGTGGCCTACAAGGCGGTCGCGATCGGCCAGAACCTGCTCCACGGCACCCCCGTCCCGGCCAACGCCTACTTCTAAACGCGATTTGTGTGTCGACACCCGCGCTGCGCGCGG
>JAOPWT010000152.1 GCA_025965555.1 Mycobacterium sp. | reverse complement strand
GACCACACCGCTCGAGTCCAACGGAGTGCGCGGGTGAATGGACTTCGCTTCGACGCCGCAAAGCCACTGAGCCTCAACCAATCCTGGGTTCGGGACTACGACGTGGAGAAGGAAGCCCTCGCAGCTTCGTGAACAGGCTCGTTTCAGCGAATGCCGACCAGCCGGCTGTCGGGGGAGGGGCCGGGCGCCGGCTTGACTAGACCGACGCCGGTGATCAGCGGGAGGTCCAACGCGGACAGCAGTCCGGGTGCGGCGGCGAAGACCGCCGGGATCGCGTTCACCATCCGGGATGCGCCAGCCATGCGAGCGCCCAGATCGTGGTCGTGGTGCTCGGCCAGTTCCAGTTCACAACGGATGCTCGGCGATCCCTCGATCTCGACTCGATAGGCGCCACGGCCTGAGGCGCCGTCATAGCCGAGATCCTTCGGCGTGATGGCAATACTGGGCTGCGGCCATTCCGGCGCGATGTCGTCACGCATTCGGGTGACGTGGTCGACGACGAATGTCGGATTGCCGTCGACGTATCCGGTCAACGTCGAGCGCATCGCGGCAATCGTCCCGGCCGCTATGTGACCGGTCGGAGTGTCGAACGCTACGTCAGTCACCACCCGCTCGTTGTCCTCGGCCAGGTTGTCGATGCGGACGCCGAGCCCCGCGGCCAACTGGTGAAGGACGGGCCCCCAGCCGTAGGTGAAGACGCCGGGCGTCGCGGCCAGGGCGGCGAACTCCGGGGGCTTGCCGAACCCCAGGATCTCGTAGACCGCCCCGTGGTCGGGGTAGGTCGCGTAGTTGAACATCTCGGTAACGCGAATAGCGTCGATGTTTCGGGAGATTCCCGACAAGGCCAGCGGCAGAACGTCGTTGGCGAAACCGGTGTCGATCCCGGTGGTGAAGAACGAGCTGCTGCCAGCCAAGGCGGCGTCCTGCAACGGGCCAGTGAAGGCCACGTCGACGGCGTCGGGATAGACGAGCGGGACCACCGAGCAGGACACCACGTCCTTACCCGCCCGCAGAATCCGCACCATGTCGTCGAGCGCCTCGAGCACACGAAGGTTGCCTGCGGCCGCGTAGACCACCACGTCGGCGTCACCCGTGAGCAACTCGTCCGGATCGCGGCTGGCGAGTACCCCCACCGGATCGATTCCGCAAAGTTCGCCTGCGTCGCGGCCGACCTTGGCGTCGCTGTGCACGACGAGGTCGACCAGTTCCAACTCAGGGTGGTCGATCACCGCACGCAGTGCGATGACCCCCATGGACCCTGGTCCCCAGACACCTACCTTGATCATGACGACTCTCCTATTATTAGGATTCAAATATCGATTATTCGGAGACATGGTAGGGAGGCAATCATGGTCGAGTCAACGCCGAAGTCACCCCCGACCCGCCGCGCGATGGATGTCATGGAGGCACTTGCCGATTCGGCCAACGGCCACACCTCCGCCGAGCTGGCCAGGAAATGCGGCATCACGACGTCGACGTGTGCGTTGGTGCTGACCGAACTGGAGCGAGGCGGCTGGGTGGGGCGTTACGACGATCGCCGATACGGGCTGGGCAGTGGCCTGTTCGGGTTGGTGCACGGACTGCGCAGACAGTTTCCGCTGCTCGATCGCGGCCGCGAAGCCCTCGTGGAGTTGCATGAACGCCTCGGTGCGGGCTGCTCGATGTCCAGGATCGGCGAGCGGCATCTGACGACCGTCGACACCGTCGGTCATGCCACCGACGGTGACCATGCGGTCGGTCATCGCTTCCCCATCGATCCGCCGTTCGGTCTGGTGGCGATGGCGTGGCGCGATGACGTCGCCGTCGCGAACTGGTTGCAGCGCATCACACCACGGCTGGCGCACAGCGACATCGAGGAACACCGCCGGGTACTTGGCGATATCCGGGCCCGGGGCTTTGGCGCCTGGCGCTTCAACGACGCTTCGTTGTCGCTGCACGATCGGCTCGTCGACCTTCTTGCGTCGCTGCCACCTGCCACGTCACTGACCCGTCAATTGAGCACGCTGATGACGATGGTGACTCTGAAATCGGTGACTCATACGCTGGAAACTGATTTGGAGACAGCGGAATTCGTGGTACTGCCGGTCTTCGGCAGCACCGGTCAGCCGGAGTACCAGATCGAACTGCACCTGAGCCGAACGGACGGGCTCACCCTCGATGAGCTCGAGGGGGCCTTGCGATCGGCCCAAGATCGTTTGGCGCCAGGTGTGGCCTAGCCGGACCACGGGCCGCGTCGCGGGGCGTTGGCTTCGTAGCTCGACCTTTTTTACGCTCGGTCAGACGCGGCGCCACGACGGCTTCGTCGGATCGACCACATGGAGATCGACAGGGCCCAGACCGAAGATGGCGATGACTGCGGGATCAGTTTGGTTTGGCACGACGCCGTCGTAATGCGGTGTGTCGGCAGTGCGTTTCACATATCCGCCGGGACCTACTGGCACCGCACCTTCCGGCTCGAAGTCATTCCCGCTGTTGACCCACCAGGTGCCGGACACGACGACGCAAATTCGGTCGGTGGCATAGCTATGAGGTGCGCTGAACCAACCGGGATTCCACTTCATCACCACCAGGTAAGGGCCGGA
>JAOPWT010000149.1 GCA_025965555.1 Mycobacterium sp. | reverse complement strand
AGCTCGCCAGCGAGGGCATGACGATGGTGGTGGTCACCCACGAAATGGGCTTCGCCCGTGAGGTTGCCGACCAGTTGGTATTCATGGACGCCGGCGTGATCGTCGAGCGAGGCAATCCGCGTGAGGTACTGAGCAACCCGCAAAACGAACGTACGAAGGCCTTCCTGTCCAAGGTGATGTAGTAGGGGCATGCCCGCGGCACCATCACCCGATCCAGCCGCCCCGCTGTGGCGCGCGGCTCAGGTCTTCCGGCTGCTGAGTTGTCTCTACGCGCTGGGCTTTCAGATCGCGATCAACGACGATCTGCAACGCCCCGCGATCGGCTGGGCACTCTTCGCGGTGCTGATCTCGTGGAGCGTCGCCTGCGCAGCGGCCTACCTCCACGGCTACGGCAGGCGGGTGGCGTGGGTAAGCGCGGAAGTGATCGTGGTCGTGGCCCTGATGCTGTCCACGGAGATCGTCGCCTCCGACCAGTGGGCACTGGACAACCAGTCATGGCCGACGACGTTGTGGGCCACCAACGCAACGATTTCGGCGGCGATCCTGCTCGGTCCGGTCGGTGGCATGTTGATCGGACTGGTGGTGACGGCGACCAGTGCGGTACTGAAGGGCTATCTCAGCATCGACCTCGCACGCAACGCCACGGTCGTCATCGAGCTCGCCGTCGGCCTGGCGATCGGCATGGCGGCCCAGACGGCGCGGCGCGCCCACACGGAGTTGCAGCGAGCGGCCCGACTGGCGGCGTCGCTCGAGGAGCGGGAGCGGTTGTCGAGAGAAGTTCACGACGGTGCGGTTCAGGTGCTGGCATTGGTGGCCCGGCGCGGCCGCGAGATCGGCGGTCCCACAACGGAGCTCGCCGAGCTGGCCGGCGAACAGGAACGCGCGCTGAGGCGGTGGGTCAGCGACGCCGGCGCGCGGATGCCGGAGGGAGTGGAGACCGACCTCGTCCCGATGCTGCGCAGTCGCGCCTCCGATCGGGTGTCGATCAGCCTGCCCGCCGGTCCGGTCATGCTCTCCGCCGCGGTGGCCACGGAAGTCGATGCGGCAGTGGCGAATGCCTTGGACAACGTCGTGGCGCATGCGGGTGACGATGCCCGCGCCTTCGTACTGCTCGAGGATCTGGACGACTCGGTCGTGGTCAGTATCCGCGACGACGGACCAGGAATTCCGGCTGGGCGTCTCGAGGAGGCCGTCGACGAGGGCCGGGTCGGGGTGTCGAAATCGATTGTCGGACGGATGCATTGGCTCGGCGGGAGTGCCCGCTTGAGCACGGGGACGGGAAGGGGGACCGAATGGGAGCTGACGATTCCACGTTCACCGTGATGGTCGTCGACGATCATCCGATCTGGCGGGACGCGGTCGCCCGCGACCTTGCCGAGGAGGGTTTCACCGTCGTCGCCACGGCCGACGGTGTCGGCTCGGCTCGCCGGCGGGCCGCGGTGGTCAAACCCGACGTGGTGGTGATGGACATGCGGCTGTCGGACGGCAGCGGCGCAGGAGCCACTGCCGAGGTGCTGGCGGTATCGCCGTCGTCACGCATCCTGGTGCTGTCGGCGTCGGATGAACGCGACGACGTGCTGGAAGCCGTGAAGGCAGGCGCCACGGGCTATCTCGTCAAGAGTGCGTCGAAGGGCGAACTCGCGGAGGCGGTTCGGGCCGCCGGTGCGGGCCGCGCCGTTTTCACGCCTGGGCTTGCGGGCCTGGTCCTCGGTGAGTACCGCAGGATCGCGCGGTCGCCGGTTGGTGATGCCGTCCCGAGTCTGACCGAGCGCGAGACGGAGATACTCCGCTATGTTGCCAAGGGGCTGACCGCCAAGCAGATCGCCGAGCAACTGTCCCTGAGCCACCGCACCGTGGAGAACCACGTGCAGGCGACGTTCCGAAAATTGCAGGTGGCCAATCGCGTCGAGTTGGCGCGCTATGCGATCGAGCACGGGCTCGACGGGTAGTACTACTCATCCCCGGGTGCGCGGATGGTGCCACCATGGCGCCATGACCGAACCGGATCAGGCCGTCATCGCCAGGTTGTCGTCGGACTTTGCGGCCATCGCCGCGTACTTGGCGAGGGCCTCGGTCGACCTACGACAGCTCGAGCGCATCGTGGCCGAGCGACCGGCACCCCAGGCCCACTCATGGCCTGCCGCCGCATACCGGCAGCCAGCGGTCGCCCCGTCCGTGGCGCCCGCCGAACCCGTCCAGCAGACCCCCGCACGGCCGGATGCCGCCGCAGAACCGTCCACACCCCGCTCGGACGGCTGGATCGGCAAGGCGCTGGCCGTCGCTGGGGTGGCCGTCACGCTCGTCGGCGTGGCTCTGCTGCTCGTGCTGGCCGCCCAGGCGGGGGTCTTGCGTCCGGAGTTCCGGGTGTTCGCAGGCGCGGCACTGGCGGCCGGTCTGGTGGGTGCCGCATGGCGACTCAACGGTCGACCGGGTGGTCGTGTGGGTGCGATTGCCTTGGCCGCCACGGGTATTGCGGCCGCGTACATCGACGTCATCGCCGTGACGACCATCTACCAGTGGGTGCCGGCACCCGTCGGTCTGGCGATCGCGGCCGCCGTCGCCATCGCGGGTCTCATGTTGTCGCGTCGTTGGGACACCGAGCATCTCGGCCTCCTAGTCCTCGTCCCGCTACTCGGCCTGGCGCCCGTGGTCGCCGGCGGAATCACCATTCTGCTGATCGGCTTCATGCTGGCATTGAGCGCCGCGTCGGTGCCAGTTCAACTGGGCAAGGACTGGATCGGCCTGCACGCCGCGCGAATCGCGGTCAGCACGCTTCCGCTACTCGTCGCACTGGCCGTGGCGAGCTTTGGTTCCCAGCAGTCGCCGCTCTTGGCGGTCGCATGTTCGTTGGCGGGCGCCCTCGCAATCGGAAGCGCACTGATCCTGCTACCGCACATCAAGAATTCCGTCGCGATGGCCCTGCTGAGCGCGGTGGGGACCATGCCCGTGCTGGCGGCATCGTCGGCCGTCAGCGGAGTCGCCGCCGCGACGATGGCCGCGGCGCTATCGGCCGTACTGCTGGGCATTGCACTCGCCGGTGGACGCCTGCCCATGGTCACCCCGGCCGTTCGGACGATCTGGTCGGCGCTGGCGGCGCTGTCGGCTCTCATCGCGGTGACCGTCGCCTTCGACGGCCCGGTGGCGGGGCCGGTGTTGCTTGCGATGGCGCTCGTCGTGGCGGTCGCCGGTCGACGCAACCAGCCCGCGCGCTGGTGCGCCCTCGGTTTTGGTGTCGTGGGTGGGTTGTTCTATCTCGTCTACGCTCCGCTGTCGACGTTGGTCACGCAGACCACGGTGCGTACGCCCATCGCCGTATCGACGCTCGTGGCCAGTCTGCTGGTGGTGGCATGCGCCCTCGCGATCGCGTGGTCATGGCCTGCGGACTGGTCGTGGGCCGTTGCGGCGGTGGTCGCGTTGTACGGCATCACCATGCTCGCGGTGACGGCAGGCGTGTTGCTCGCCGGCGAGGTTCAAGGCTTCTTCGCCGGGCACGTCGCAGCGACGATCTGCTGGGTTACCTTGGCCGCGGCCGTCTTCCGCTATGCCGCCAGGGTGCCGCGAGCGCAGCGTTCGTTGCCGATCGGTGGTGGCATTGCTCTCGTCGCGGCGGCGATGGCCAAGCTCTTCCTCTTCGATCTCGGCACGCTGGACGGCATCTTCCGCGTCGTGGTCTTCATCGTCGTCGGTCTGGGGCTGTTGGGCATGGGTGCGGGTTATGCGCGACTGCTCGCGCAGCAGGACGACCGCCAGCAACAGGCCTAGGGGCGGCCACCGACGAGAAACCACGTCGACGGCCCACACGCGGTTCTGAGACGCCACTGACCCCAGGTAGGGGTCGTCGGTCGTCTCGGTCTTCTCGGGGCCGTGGTGTTCGACGAGGGCGTCCAGGAAGCGCACCAGACCGTCGCGACCACGACGAAGGAGACGTGCACGCCGATTCGGCTGTCAGGTAGCTGGATGGCGCCGACGCGCGTCGTCACCCCTGCTCGATTGCCACCGATGAAGCGTAGCCGCGGCGTCACAAACGCTTGCTACGAATATCTTCGATCTAGTTAATAAAAAGTGTCTGGCACAGTCAACATGGTAGCCAGCTGGTCTTGGCAATTTCCTGTAGCTGCACACGCTTGTGCAGCCGCTATGGCGCTTACTGACGCACACGTAGTGTGAAAGCGTATTACTGCAGTTCAGATGCAATCTATTCAAGATCTAGTGCGGAGATCGGTTGACGTGCAGTTAACATACCCAACATCAGTATTTATTTGCTGTAAACCGAGCGGAAGGTATGTAAACCCCAGGACGCGCGAGGCTCAGATCGTTCCTCCGCAAATTTCATTTTCCGTTACTTCGGTAAGGAAGACAGATTTGCTGCGCCGTGGGTAAATTGAGCGGACCGGTTTGACGGCGACGACGATTTAGACGCTGAAAGTTAGGAACTCAACTCATGAACAAGACCGCCAAAGGCATGCTTAGAACCCTCGCAACGCGAGGGGTCATCGCTGTTATCCCCGTCGCAATGGTCAGCGCGTATGCGAGCGGTATCTTCGTGCAGCCTCACCGCAACGCCTCGTTCGACTTCATGCCAGTTGCAGAGATCGACGTCTCACCGTCCACCGTCGGCGTGGCCGAATCGCCGCTCTACGGCATGTCGGCGGCCCAGATCAACGATCAACTGGACCAGCTTCAGGCACTTGGGGTGGAGAACATCCGGGTCTTCGTACCGTGGGGCCTCGTCGAGTACCAGAACGACACCTATAACTGGAGCAGCCTCGACCTCATCATGCAGGCCGCAGCCGCCCGCAACATGGGCGTCCTGGCGGAAGTCAACGCCACCCCGGTCTTCGCCGCCACGAATTCGGGTGGATTCCCCGGCACTCAGACCCCTGACACTGCTGCCTACGCCGACTTCATGAAGGCATTCATCGCCCACCAGGTGACCGTCGACGGACAAGCGGTCACCTACGGCTCCATCGTCTCGGCCTACGAGGTCTGGAATGAGCCCAACTCGATTCAGTTCTCGAACCCCATCGATCCCGTTGCCTACGCGCAGCTGCTGGCGGCGGTCTACCCCGCGATCAAGCAACTCGACCCGACGGCCACCGTCGTCGCGGGTGCGCTGGGCACCGTGCAGACCACGGGGTTCACGTTGAGCCCCGTCGACTTCGTCCAGCAGATGCTCGCCGCGGGCGCAGGTCAGTACTTCGACGCGCTGTCGGTACACCCGTACCTGGAGTCGCTGCAGTTCTCCGACGGCAACAACTTCCCACCGGTTCCCGGCTTCCTGACGCCCCTTCAGCAGGTCGACGCGATCAAGGCACTCATCGGCACGGACAAGTCGATCTGGATCAGTGAGTACGGATTGCCGACCGTCGCCGGCCCGGCCGACGAAGCGAAGCAGTCGCAGTACATCATGGATCTGATCAACTACTGGCAAACCTACAGCCAGGCAGGACCGATCTTCCTGTACACCGGCCGCGACACCGCCACCGGCAGCGCCGTGCCCGATGACAACTACGGCCTCTACTACCAGAACGGTGACCCGAAGGACGTCGTCGCCGCGCTGGCGGCCTGGTACGCAGCGCATCCACAGAATCCGACGGACCCCACGGTCCCGGTCCCTCCCGCGAACCCCGGGGACGCGATCGCGCAGTTCTTCCAGCAACTCTTCCAGCAGATCGGTCAGGCGATCGCCAACGCCTTCGGAGGGCAGATCGTGACCGCCCTCGTCACCGCGATCTCGAATTTCCTGTCCTCGCTAGGGGCTCCCGCAGCCACGACCAATGCCGCGCCGCTGACGACCCTGAAGGTGGCGTCGGTCCAGGCGCCCGTGGCCGCGAGCCTGAAGGTGGCCTCGACGGATGTCGTCGACGCCACTGCCAAGACCGGCGAGAGCCAGGAGGCTCCAGCGCAAGCAGCTGAGGCGCCCGCGGCCGAGGCGGCAGCAGCCACGGCGGTGGAGGCGGCTCCCGCTACCGAGGCGACAGCGGCGACACCAGAGGTCGCGCCGGTCGCCACGATCACTCCCGCCGAGACCACCCCGGCCGCCGTCACGGCTCCCGCGGTCACGGAGCCGGTGGTCAAGGCGCCCGAGACGACGCCGGTCGCGACCAAGCCCGAGGCCCCTGCCGCGACGACGCCTGATTCCGGCGGTTCGACCCCAAGCACCGACAATGGCGGTCGTGACGGCTCGCCGAAGACCGGAAACGAAAAGGACGGAAGGGGTCACGCGCCGAAGTCGGGTGATTCGGACAAGTCCGGTGGCGACAAGCCGAGATCCGACAAGGGTTCGGACGCGACAGGTTCCGACAAGTCGGGACCGACTCCGCGTCACCCGAAGGGCAAGGGCAGCAACGGCTTTGGCGGCGGCAATGCCAAGTCGGGAGCAGGCCCTGAAGGGGTCACTGCCGGCGCCAGTGCCGCGGGTGCCAGCACCTCGTAGGTAAGCGCTACCGCGCGCCAACACGGGCCGCCGCGACTCCTGCACGGTGCAGGGTCGTGGCGGTTCGTTGCGTAGTGGGCACTTGTGTGCCTTGCCGCGCGGCACCGGGTGTTCGCCCGGGGGAGGGCCGCTTTGTAGTTTGCTCGCTAGATACGCACGTTTTGACGATGACTGTCACATAATGCGCTCGCGGCCCTAAATCGGGGCAACATCGGCATGATCCATTGCTAACTCGCTACTTACGCGTAACTTGGTTACGCCTTGTCGCTGGCTTCTCCGCATCGAAATACCGCTCTGACGTGCAATTATGGCCGACGAAGTGCAGGAACGGGTGTTTCTAGCGTTATAGCACTGTGATCTAACGAGTTCGCCATATTTGCCTTGCGGCGTACGCCGAAGATTGCAGTGGCAAACAACACTGCCGCCTATTCCTGGATTTCGACTTTCGGGTTCACAGATTGCTCCAAGGAGGGTATGTTCCTGCGTATTAACGCTGACGCTAATTTGCCAGGTAGAAAACAGGGAGTAGTTCGGTGACAAATTTCCAGGGGTGTCTGTTCCGTAGGGTTGCGACCCGCAGTGTGATCGCGGCGCTGCCCGTCGCGATGACTGCCGCCTATGCCAGCGGACTCTTCGTTCAGCCGCCACGCCTGGCGGCCCAGATCGACTACGTGCCGGTCGCCGAGATCACGGTGGCGCCGACCACGGTCGGCATCGCGGACTCACCGCTCTACGGAATGTCCAGGGCCGACATCGACAAGCAGTTGGACGAGATGCTGTCGCTCGGGGTGACGAACATCAGAGTGTTCGTCCCTTGGGCATTCGTCGAGCCGGCTGACAACCAATACGACTGGAGCCACATCCAGGACGTCATGGACGCCGCCGCCGCCCGCAACATGGGTGTCCTTGCGGAGATCAACGCGACCCCACTCTGGGCCGACTCGGCACCGGGAATCGGGTCAATCTTGTTCCCCGGGTCGGGGATTCCCAAAGTCGACGCATTCGTCGACTTCGTCAAGGCGTTCGTCGGCAAGTACGCCGGCACGGTGTCGGCCTACGAGATCTGGAACGAGCCGAACTACATCGCGAACTCCAGTCCCATCAATCCCGAGGCCTACGCGGCGTTGCTCCAGGCCGTTTATCCGGTCATCAAGGACCCGGTATCGGGTCTGGACAAGACGGCCACTGTCGTCGCGGGAGCTCTCGGCACCGTGCAGACTGACCCCTTCGGCTTCACGATGAGTCCGGTCGATTACGTGCAGCGGATGTTGGCCGCCGGGGCGATGAACTCGTTCGACGCGCTGTCGATACATCCCTACAACGAGGAGATTCCGATCACGGGAACGTGCGCGACGTGTCCCTCCTTCATGCTCACACCACAGCAGCAACTCGACGTCATCAAGACCTTGATCGACGGAAAGAAGATCTGGATCACCGAGTACGGGCTGCCGACCACACCGGTCGATGGCGGCTTCACGGAACAGGACCAGGCCACCTGGCTGAAGGACATGTTGGACTACTGGCAGACCTTCGGTAGTCAGGCCGGGCCGATCTTCTTCTACAACACGCGCGACGTTCAACCGAACAGCACGGACCCGCAGAACAACTACGGGCTGTTCTACAACAACTGGGACCCCAAGGCCGCTGCAACGATGCTCAAGGACTGGATTGCAGCGCATCTCGTGGCGCCGCCGACGAATCCGGCGGCGCTCAACCCGATCGAGCAGTTCCTCGCCGCGATCCAGCAGGCCTTCCAGTCCTTCAGCCAGGCCCTCTCGCAGCTGTTCAACCCCTTGTCGTTCGTCCAGTCCTTCTTCCAGGCGATAACGAACCTGTTCGGGTTCGGGGCCCCAGCGCCTGCGGCAGTGGTCACGACCTCGAACACCGTGGCGCCGTCGGCCGCCAGGATGGCGTTGGCCAAGGCCGACCCCGAACCGTCGATCGACACCGGCAGCGGCAGCGGCACTGCAACTGCTACGCACGCCGGCGAAGCGGCGTCCGCGGTCGCGGTCGCGGTCGAACCGGCAGTCGAACCGGCGGCCCAGCCCGAAGCGCAACCCGAAGCCGAGCCGAAGAAGGCGGAATCCGGAGCGGCACAAACCGAGTCGCCGGACGTGCCGCAAGCGGTTTCGGAGACGTCGGTGACTGACGCGAACGAAACGGCCACTGCTCCGAAGGTCGACTCGGCTACCACCGTCTCGGACACCGATGAGGACCAGTCGAAGACGACGTCTGGCGCTACGTCGGCGGCCAAGACGGAAGCCGCTGATGCGACGCCGGCCAAGCCGGAGAAGACGAGCACCGAGAAGTCGGGCGCCGAGAAGACGGGCACGGAGAAGACGAGTTCGGCCAGTGCGGCTTCGGACAACGACAAGCCGAAGGAAGGCTCATACAGCGCAGGAGGCGGCAGCAGCAGTAGCAGTAGCAGCGGCTCGTCGTCTGGTTCCTCCGGCGGCAGCGGATCGAGCGAGTAAAAGCTCTACTGGGCCGCGGTGCGGTATCGATGGTGCCCTCGGTGAGACTCGAACTCACACTGCACGGGTTTTGAATCCGTTTCCTCTGCCAATTGGGATACGAGGGCCATCGCGGTGCGGTCTCCCACCATAGAGGATCGGTCCGAAGGGCCGTCATGGCCCCGCGGTCGCTGTTCTGCGGTACTCACGGGACAATGTGCTCATGACCGGGTCACCGACGGACGCCGCCGCCACGCCGCACCGCGTCCTCATCGCCGAGGACGAAGCACTCATCCGAATGGATCT
This sequence comes from Mycobacterium sp., assembly GCA_025965555.1. Taxonomy (GTDB): domain Bacteria; phylum Actinomycetota; class Actinomycetes; order Mycobacteriales; family Mycobacteriaceae; genus Mycobacterium. Next base: position 252 of record JAOPWT010000149.1, on the reverse strand, counting down.
CGCGGAGATGCTCCGCGAGGAGGGCTATGAGGTGGTGGGTGAGGCAGGCGACGGCCAGGAGGCGGTCGAACTGGCCGAGAGCCTTCGTCCCGACCTGGTGATCATGGACGTCAAGATGCCGCGGCGCGACGGCATCGACGCGGCCGCGGAGATCGCGTCGAAGCGCATCGCGCCGATCCTGGTGTTGACCGCCTTCTCGCAGCGCGAACTGGTGGAGCGGGCCCGCGACGCGGGCGCCATGGCGTATCTGGT
>JAOPWT010000148.1 GCA_025965555.1 Mycobacterium sp. | reverse complement strand
CTTGCTGCCGATGGGTGCGGTCCAGGTCACCGTTGTCGAGTCCGTGGCGCTGCCTGACGAACGCGAGAGCCCCTCTGGCGTCCAGGGTCTGGCGTCCGGCGGGGAAGTCGGCGCCGGAGTAGTCGTCGTGAACCGAGTGGTTCAGGCATACCTCGACTCCGCCCAGGCTGGCGGCCACGTCGTAGAAGCCCGCGAGGTTGACCTCGGCGAAGTAATCGATCGGAACGCCCGTCAGTGCGCGCACCACCGCCAGCGTCGCCTTGCGACCGGCCTCTCGGCCCTGTTTCTCAAGGGTGCCCTGATCCGTCTCGCCGTCGTCGACGAGCTTCTGCTCCTCGTTGGCCTTGGTCAGCCCGTAGGCTTCCTTGATCTTGATGTGGTCGTAGCCCGGCACGATGCCGGAAACGCTCACGTAGTCGTCACGAGGTATCGAGAAGGCCTCGACGCTTCCGTCCTCGGCGAGGTGCACCAGGATCAGCGTGTTGGTGTTGTAGCCACCGGAGGTCGAGTCGCCCGCGTGCAGCTGGTCCAGCATCTCCTGGGGCAGGTCGTTGCCGTTCTGATCCTTGCGGGAGTCCAGACCGATCAGCAGGATGTTGACTGCGGCACCGGTCGATCGAGGCGCATCGGCACCCAGTGCCTGGGACACCGTGATCCCGCTCAGCATGCCGTGCAGCGTCCACCAGCCGAACCCGGTGAGTGCCAGCACCGCGCCGGTGACGACGGCCAGCCCGCCGCGAAGGATCCGCGCCACGGTCACACGCCGGCGTGGAGACGACGGCATCAGGTGACGTGCACGTTCACCCATCACCGCCGCCTTCGATTCATCGCCATCCTCACCATGCGCGAGGAACCTTGAGACTCGGCTGAGAAAGTGGCGGACGTCACCATCGGCGTACGGCCACGATCAGCGATCTCCGGTCGTTCGCAGTGGTGGCTAGGCCACCACGCCTTTGCCGTACGCGCATCACAGAATAGGTGTACCGATCGATCCGTCGCCAGTCGGCGAAGCGCCGAGAAGGCCGCGTCCGGCCGGGTAGGGCGTCAGCGCAAGGTGAGCCAGAGCAGGCTTCCCACACCAGCCACGACGCAGTACATCGCGAACGGTCTCAGGGTCTGGGTGTGGAAGTACTTGGTGAGAAACCGGACGGCCAGGTAGGCGCTGACGAACGACGCGACGCTGCCTGCGAACACCTGACCGCCGATGCCGGCGCCCAGTGGGCCGAACAGATCTGGGATCTTGAGGACTCCAGCGGCGAGGATCACCGGGGTCGCCAACAAGAACGAGAATCTGGCGGCTTCATCGTGGGTCAGTCCACGCAGCAGGCCGGCCGTCATCGTCACCCCCGAGCGGCTGATTCCCGGCAGCAGTGCCAGCGTCTGAGCAGACCCGATCAGGGCGCCCCGCCACAACGGAGTCTTGGCGAGTTGGTCGTCGACGCCACTCGACTCGTCGACGGCGGCCGTGCTGGCCGTGAGCCCCTCTCGAGTTGCGGGACCTTCGGCGAGGCGGGTGTGATTCCCCGACAACATCGGGTTGGCGTTGGCCGCGTGGTCTCCGGTTCCGGTGCCGAGACGCCGGCGTAGGTGTTCGCCTGCATACAGGATGACTCCGTTGGCGATGAGAAAGGCGGCCGCGGGTATCGGTTTGCCCAGGGTCGTGCGGAAGGTGTGCTCAAGGGCCAGACCGCAGACACCGACCACCACCGTGCCGACGACGATGAGCCAGGCCAGGCGCTCGCCGGTGGTCTGGATTCTTCGATATCGAACCGAGGTGAAGAAGCCGGCGATGATCTGCACCCAGTCGCGCCAGAAGAACAGCAGTAGGGCCGCCGCGGTCGCTACGTGCAGGCCGACGATGAACGCGAGATAAGGCGACTCCGGTGACGAGACGTTGAGGTCTTGAGCCCATCGGCCGCCGATCAGGGCGGGCACCAGGACTGAATGACCGAGACTGGAGACGGGAAAGAGTTCGGTAACGCCCTGAAACAGGCCGACGACGGTCGCTTCGAGATAGCTCAGACTGCTCACGCGGGAGCACCTCCAGGTTGGGATGGGGACGGCGCGGTCGCGCGCGTGATCGCCGGTCTCTCGACGACGTCGGCGATGGTCGTTGGCAACCGCAGTGTTGCGCCTGATCCGGGGAATCGTGCCTGCGCGACGCTGAGAATTTGCTGAGGATGCTTGGACGCCGGACTTGGAGTATCTGATGCGCCGACGCGAGTCCGACCTCCCCGCGAGGAGAGGTCGGACTCCGGTGCCGCTCGCGGCGTCAGCTAGTGGACGCTCTGGACGAACTTGTCGGTGTAGGTCTTGGACAGGTCGATCGTCTTACCCATGACGTCCTTGTTGAAGGCGGCAAGCACCTGCAGGTTCGTCGGCGGTCCGCTCGGCGGCATGATGCCGGTGGGGTTGTAGATGCCCTTTTCGCTATCGAGAGCTGCTACGTACGCGGGCTTTCCGACGCCGACGTAGTAGTCGGCGGGCATCTTGTCGGCGATCTCGGCGGCGGAGTGACCCTGAATCCATTGAAGCGTCTTGACGTAGGCATTGACCAACTTCTGCACGGTGTCGGGATTCTTCTGTACGTAGTCCGTGCTCATGTACAGCGATGTCGCCGGGTACTCGCCGCCGAGCGCTTGGGCGGTCCCTTCGGCTGATCGCATGTCGACCAGGATGTACGCCTGCTTGGCAGCCAGTAGTTGGGACACGGTCGGCTCGGTGGTCATCGCGCAGTCGATGTTCTGGTGCTCCATCGCGCCGATCAAGGTGCTGCCGGACTGGACGCCGACACGATGGATGGTCGTGGGGTCCACACCGCTCTTCTGCGCCAGGTACTGGGTCAGGAAGTCCGTGGAGGAGCCGAGGTCGGTGATGCCCAGGTTGCGACCCTTCCAGTCGGCGGGCGACTTGATCTGGTTCTGAAGGTCGCTGCGGCACAGCTCAACTTCGCCCGGCGTGGTCAGCATCGACACCACCGACATTGCCGATTGACCAAGGCCCTGAAGGTCGATGACGTGGTCGTAGAAGCCTCCGACACCGTCGACCTTCCCCGCGAGCATGTTCGTCGTGGCGTCGACCCCCGCAGGCTCGTCGCTCAGAGTGACGTTGAGACCCTGCTCAGCGTAGTAGCCGAGTTGCTGGGCGAGCATGAACGGCAGATAGATCTGCTTGTTGAGCCCGCCCACCATGATCGACACCGGGGTACCGGACGCCGAGCCGGCGTTCATCGACGCGCCGCCGGTCTGACTGGCCTTGTTGCTACATCCGGCCAAGATAAGCACAACCGAAAGGCCCACTACGGCAATCCATTTGACTCTTGACATGTGACTCTCCTTGGTCGTGATGGGAAGATGTGTCGGCGGATGCCGAGGATCGGGTGCTTAGAGGTCGGGACCGGAGAGCTGTGGTGGCCGCCAGCGCAGCAGTCGGCCTTCGAGCTTCGTGATGAGCCACTCCGCGATCAGCGCGACGATTCCCATGATCACCATTGCCGCCCAGACTCCGTTGGCATCGAAAGTGCCCTGGGCATTCTTGATCAGCACGCCGAGACCCTGGGCGCCGCCGAGGAACTCGCCGACGATCGCCCCGATCAATGCGAAACCGAAACTGACGTGCAGGCTGGCAACGATCCAGGTGAACGCCGACGGCAACACCACGTGGCGGGTGACCTGCCAGCGCGACCCACCGAGAATCGTGGCGTTGGCAATGAGGTTGCGGTCCACCTCACGCACACCTTGGAATGCGTTGAAGAAGACCCCGAAGAACACCAGCACGATGACGAGGAGGATCTTGGACTCGATCCCGAGTCCGAAGGCGAGCACGAACACCGAACCGAGGACGATGCGCGGAATTGAGTTGAGCACCTTGATGTATGGGCTGAACACCTCTGCGAGGAAGCGCACCCGGCCCAGCGCGACTCCTGAGATGATGCCGAGCGCGGTGCCGATGAAGAAGCCGATCAACGCCTCCTCCAGGGTGACCCAGATCTGGGAGCCGAGCGAGCCGATCGCGGTTCCGTCGACGATCCACGTGTGCAGGCGCGCAACGATGCCGGTCGGCACTCCGTACAGGATCACCTTGCGAGAGTCGTTGCCCACGTACAGTTGCCAGCCGCCAAGAATCATGACGAGGAATCCGACCTGACACAGGTGGACGATGATCTTGCGCCGGCGTTGTTTGGCGCGGTAGGTCTTCTCCCTGGTGGAGACTTCGTGCCTCTCACCCGCCGCGGTGTGCTCAGTCGTGATCGTCATCACGACGCCTCCTTGGTGCCCGTCGCGGTGGTTTGCGCGTACGCGACGTCCACCTCGGCCCGTAGCGCTTCCCAAATCTGTTGGTAAAGATCGACGAAGCGCTGATCGAAGCGAATCTCCTGCACCACCCGCGGGCGAGGCAGGTCGATTTCGAATGTTGCCTTCACGGTGCCACCCGGACCGGCAGTCAGGACGACCACCTTGTCGGCCAGGGCGATCGCCTCTTCGAGATCGTGGGTGACGAAGATGACCGCGGGCCGGGTGAGATCCCACAGTTGGAGCAGTTCGTTGGACATGATGGCGCGAGTTTGAACGTCCAACGCGCTGAAGGGCTCGTCCATCAACAGGATCCGTGGTTCGTTGATCAGGCTCTGCGCCAGGGCCACGCGTTTGCGCATGCCGCCGGACAGCTGGTGTGGAAACCGGTCCTCGAAACCCGCAAGGCCTACGCGCCGGAGCCAGTCGCGCGCGCTGTCGTTGGACTCTGATCGTGCCATGCCGCGAAAGCGCGGACCGAGTGCGACGTTGTCCAGCACGGTCTTCCAAGGAAGTACCGCATCGGTCTGGAACATGAAGGCGACACCGGGGGTGATGCCCGAGACCTCTTCACCGTGGACCTTGACCGCACCATGCGTCGGCCGCTCCAGTCCTGAGACCAATGTCAGCGTGGTCGACTTTCCGCACCCCGTCGGCCCGACGACCGCGCAGAATTCGCCGGGCGCCACTTGCAAGCTCAGGTCTTTGAGCGCCGTGTACGTCGTGCCGGACGGCGTCATGAATCGCTTGGTCACCTTGTGCAGGTCGATCGCGAGCGGCTCCGGTTCGCCGGCAACCCCGCTCCCGTGCGTGCTGCTCGTATGGTTCATACGTCGCTCCTCGGTTATGCGGCTGTCCCGAAGCTACGTGGCGCCCGTCACACCTCACCCGGTTGTGCGCGCAACCCGCGAATGCAGCGATTTCATGCTTTTGCGCGTACTGCTCATCGGCGGAAATACGCACGGGACAAGGCCAAGGAGGGTCGAAAGCCCCTGCGCCTTCGGACTCAGGTGCTGTTGCTGCAGACGGTCGTCATCGTTCTGACCGTCGGTATTGCATTCGGGGTGTTTTCCTACATCAGCGGCCAGCGGCTCTCGGCCGAGTACGGACAGCGCGCGCTCGCCGTGGCTCGCTCGGTCGCGTCGGATCCCGTCGTGCGCGTCGACGTCGACCGGTACTCCGCTGCCACGGTGCCCCCGAGCACCCAGATCGCGGACGAACTCGCACGTGGCGAGTTGCAGCGCACTGCGGTCGAGGCCCAACGACGTACTGGCGCATTGTTCGTGGTGATCACCGATGACGACGGCACCCGCCTGGCCCACCCGACCCCTGAACGGCTTGGCGAAGTGGTCAGTACCGATCCTTCCGAAGCGCTGGCTGGGCGTGAGGTGGTGGTTCAGGAGCGCGGCACGTTGGGGGAGTCGGTCCGGGCCAAAGTGCCGGTGTTCAAACCCGATTCGAATCTCGTCGTCGGTGAAGTCAGCGTCGGCATCTCCACTTCGGCGGTGCGCCAGCAACTGCTGAGCGATCTCCGGAAGGCGGGTCTACTGGTCGGGGTGGCACTCCTGCTCGGCATCACCGGTTCGGTGCTGTTGGCGCGGCGGTGGCGCGGGCTCACGCTCGGCCTGGAGCCTGCCGAGCTCGCGGAGTTGGTACGCGAACAGGCTGCCGTCCTGCACGGGATCGGTGAAGGTGTCCTGGCGGTGGACCCCGCGGGTCGGACCACCGTCGTCAACGACGAAGCCTGCCGCCTGCTCGGTATCGGCGCCGCCCCGGGTCGATCGGTCGACGAAATCGGACTCACTCCGCGCGTTCTGGAGGTATTCAGGGCGATGGACGGGGTGCCGGCGTTGGCGGCGGTAGGCGAGCGAATCGTCGTGGTGTCCGCACGCCCGGTGTTCCGCGGCGGACGTGACCTCGGGGCCGTGTTGATCATTCGTGACCGCACCGATGTCGAATCGCTGACCCGTCAGCTCGACGCCGTGCAGTCGATGAGCACCGTGCTGCGCGCGCAACGGCACGAGTTCGCCAACCGCCTGCACCTGCTGAACGGCTTGATCCAGGGAGGGCGCCTCGACGAGGCGTCCCATTACCTCGAGGAAGTGCTCGGGTCGGGTCCGCTCGGCGCGGCGCTACCCGGAATCGACGCCATCGGCGACCCTTATCTGCAAGCCTTCCTCGCCGCCAAGGGGGCGAACGCCCGTGAGGCAGGTGTCACCCTGATGCTTGGACCGAACACGTCGGTGTCGGGCACGCTGATGTTGCTCGTCGATGTCACGACCGTGCTCGGCAACCTCATCGACAACGCCATCGAAGCGGCGAGCCTGTCGTCGAACACCCCCAGACAAGTGGAGGTCGAGCTCGTTCAGGAAGCGTCGACGCTGCACATCGCCGTCAACGACAGCGGCGACGGTGTCAGGCCAGACTTCATCGACGACGTGTTCACCGAAGGCGCGTCCACTCGGTCAGTTCGAGGAATGCCCGGCGGTGGCCGCGGGATAGGCCTGGCGCTGTCTCGCCAGATCGCTCGCACACTCGGCGGGGACGTCACCTTGTCCCTGGCGCAGAGTTCGGTTGCGTCCCTTGGTGGTGCGGAATTCATGGCCCGGCTGCCGGGAGCAATGGTGGAGGAAGAGTCGCTGTGGGTGACCTAGAGTTCAACGTCCTGGTCGTCGACGACGACTTCCGAGTTGCCAGCCTGCACGCGGGGATCGTCGACGCGATCAAGGGCTTCAAGGTCGTCGCGACGGTGAACAACGTCGCCGATGCCCATGCGGCGGCCGCGGCGGGAACGATCGACCTGGCGCTGGTCGACGTGTACCTGCCCGACGGGTCGGGTGTCGACCTCATTGCGGACTTGCCGTGCGACGCTATGGTTCTCAGCGCCACCACCGAGGGCGATACCATTCGAGCAGCGCTGGCCGCGGGTGCCCTGAGTCTCCTGGTGAAGCCGTTCACCCCCGTTGATCTGGCAGCCCGGCTGGCCGGGTACGCGCGATACAGACGCATCCTTGCTCGGACCGCCCTGGATCAACACGACGTCGATGCGGCCCTGGAGTCGCTTCACCAGCGGTTGCCAACGCAGCAACCACCCAGCGTCTTGGCATCACCCACCAAGGATGCTGTGCTACAAGCACTTCGGAGTTCTAGGGAACCGATGTCGTCAGGTGAGGTGTCAACCTTGGTCGGCATCTCACGGGCCACCGCGCAGCGGTATCTGACGACGTTGGCCGCCGACGGCCAGGTGAAGATGAGACTGCGCTACGGCACTACCGGTCGCCCCCAGCAAGAGTTTCTCGCATCGTCTCAACGGCAGTAGTGCAGGCTCAGCTTCTCCTCAGCCGGGCCGACCTACCCTGGCGCGATGGGCTCATGCAGGCGAACCGGCGGCGATCTGCTGCCGAATCCGCAGCGGTCGACGATGCCGCCGTCACGTGGACCACTGCGGCCC
>JAOPWT010000100.1 GCA_025965555.1 Mycobacterium sp. | reverse complement strand
TCTGCCATCGTGGCGACCGACGGATTGGTGCGGTTGACTGAACGCAGCTGCGACAGGTACGGCGCCGACATCGTTACGCCCTCTGCCTTTAGTGCGGCGATGACTTCGGCCGACGTGTGGGGGCCTCGTCCCGGCGGATAAACGGTGTCGAACAGGCGGTTCAGCCTGGCGGAAAAAGTCATGCTCATCGATCTGTCCTCCACTTAGCGTTACGAGCGGTCATCCCTTGGTGGCGTATTTGCTGATCATCGTAGCGAGAGTTCTGCCGACAACCAAGTGCAAACCACCGAAAAGTCCGTAACAGCCCAAGGTGCTACCCGACTCTGCGTCTTCTAGCAGCGATTATCGCCAGCGCGGATGCCGCCGAAGTGCAACGCCGCTAAGCAAATAATAACGCTCGAGTAGTTTTGCCCTGCTAACGATCGCTCGCGTTTGCGTCGTAGCGGTCCGTCGTTTGTGCCGCGGTCAATCTGTCGCCGAGCCCCGCGCGACGACATCAGTAATTTGCTCGTAAAGTCAACGACTCACCGGGTCGGTAGCTGCGGGTGCCGCTTTCGCGCACGTCAATCCGTGAGGCGAGCGGACGGGGTTGGCGCTGTCGGTCGTTCGAATGACAGTAGCCAATGGTCAGTTAATCCGGACTGGGCGACGAATCGCGTACGGGCGCGCACTTCGGGCTTCGCGCCCGGGCGTTTCGTCTTCGGGCGAGGCCGAGCCGATGAGGGCCTCAGGCCGCCAGCAGCATGGCGAGGACGGCGGTATCGGGATGCGTGATCGGGTCGACGCCCACCCGGCTGACCATCGAGGTGATCGTGCCGTCGGACTCGGCCTCCACCCAGGCGGCGCGATGATCGAGGCCCAGGTGTGGCAGACCGGGCAGAAGGACGCATCCCGAGGCCGCGCCCGCACATTCCGGAAGTGACGGCATCGTCTCCGACGGCGGGTGGAGCATCAGCAGGGCCGGCGGCTGCCGAAAGGCGAAATAACCGGGTGGGATCGCCGATTCGCCGACCACGGTGCCCTCGGCCATGACCAGACCGACCGTGCCGGGGGCCGGTTCGTCGGGAAGCTCTTCACGGACGCCGAAGATCGTGGTCGTCGAGAGCAATCCCGGTAGTGAGGCCACCCGGACCGCGACCATCAACAGCTGTGCCCATTCCTTGGTCGAGTCGGGCCACCGGCCCGAGACGACGAAACCCTTGAGGGATCCACCTGAATGGAATGGAGCGACTTCGATGGCTCCATGGGATCCGGTATCCATCCTCGCCTCCGATCGGTGCGCACGAATGCCGCCCGACACGGCTGTGGGTCGATTCCGACAGGATGCGGCAGGCAGGCGTTAGCACGCAAGAGGACACGACTGCCAGTAATACGACCGATACGCAGGAACGTCAGCCGTCGCGGCGCCCGGGGACCGTCCACACCACGCGGTAGGAGCCGGCGGCGGGCACCCAGCCGAACTGGCGCGAGTCGATGACGCCAGGGGCGTGCGGATTGTCGGAACAGGCCTCGAACGACGCGCCGCGACCCGCACCGCGGACCTCGCCGACCCGTTTGACGAGCCATCGCGTCGGCACCCTCGGGTCGGGGAACACCCGGACTTGGCCACGCCGAGCGCGGCCGAGGCGCAGCGCGAGGAGTCCGTCCCCTGGCTGCAGCGCCGGACGCATCGAATCCTCGACGACCGCGAATCGGCGCACTGGCCACCGTCGAGAAGGATGGTTGTCGCCCATGGCATGAGGGTAAGTTAGGCACATGCTTCTTCGACTCTTCGCCAACGCAACTCCTGCCCACGCCCACTGCGACCTGTACTGCGGTGTCTACGATCCGGCTCAGGCCAAGATCGAGGCGCTTTCGTGCCTGAAGACGCTCAAGAAATTCCACGACTCCGACGACGACCACTTCAAGACCCGCGCCATCATCATCAAGGAGCAGCGGGCCGAGGAGGTCAAGCATCACCTGATGGTGCTGTGGGCCGACTTCTTCACCAAGGACCACTTCGAGCAGTTCCCCAACCTGCACCAGCTGTTCTGGGACGGCGTCCACGGCGCGGGCGAGGTCAAGAAGTCGACTGACGTTGCCGTCGCCGAGAAGCTGCTCAAGACGATCGACGAGATCTCCGACATCTTCTGGCAGACCGAGAAGTCCAAGGACATGGGCGTCTACCCGCCCGCCTGATCGCTCGCTCTACGGCGAAGGCCGGCCCGGCGCACTCAGCGCTGAGCCGGCCTTCCTCGTCTAAGCCAACGAGTCCAACCTCAGGTCAGGATGATCAGCGCGAGGACGCCGAGCAGTACGAGGGCGATCAACCCAGCGCGCAGGCACGCCATCAGATGGCTGTGGGTATAGACGTGCGCGGAGGTGTGCCATTCAGACGGCGGTACGGCCCCGGGACCCAGCGGATGCGATGCCATCAACAGCTCCTGACCTGCGCGTTCAAACTCTTGCCCCCGGTGAGATGTGTCACAACCGATGTTGTGACCGCGATCATAGCCCCTGACGGATCAGCGAGAAAATCGGAGTCGAGCATCTGGCGGTGAGTCGGCGGGTCGGACCGCGCGGCACGACGACTGGTTAGCCCTTCGTCGTTTTTCGCTCGCCGCCGCGAAACCTGTTGATCACTTGCCGTTGTGAACACAGCACTATCCCCAGCCAATTTCAGGTGACCGACAGATTCGCCGGTTCAGGGGCCTTTTCGCTGTTCTGCCCCTGTGCATGAACCTGTGGAAACTGTGGATAGGCGACGGATTGCTGTGCCTGCCGTGCCAGCATTGAATGCATGCCCCGTGTCGGGGATGCCGTCGGAAGGGCCGGCGGCAAGCGATGACGAACGAGGTGGCGACGCAGTGAGTGACGACGTGGTCGGGGAGGCTCAGATCGCCGACGTCCCGGTGACGTTCGACGGTTCCGTGGTGCTGCTGGACGTGCGCGAGGACGACGAGTGGCAGCGCGGTCACGCCGAAGGCGCCCAGCACATTCCGATGGGTGACGTGCCCGCCCGCATCGGCGAGATCGACACGGACGCCACGCTGTTCGTGGTGTGTCATGCGGGCGGTCGGTCGCAACGGGTGGCGCAGTACCTCGCGCGCAACGGCTACGAGCCGATCAACGTGGCGGGGGGCATGCTGGCGTGGGCCGGGGCCGGACGTCCCGTCGTCACCGACGGCGGCTCTGCAGGCACGGTCTGACGGACCGTAGGCTGGTTGCGTGATCCAGGTCTGTTCACGGTGCGGCACGCGATGGAACGTCCGCGACCGTCAGCGTGTCTGGTGCCCTCGCTGCCAGGGCTCGCTGCTGGCACCGTCGGCGGAGTCGGATCCGCAGTGGGCGACGAGGCCGAACGCCGCGCAGCCAGGGGCCGCGGGTCCGGCGCAACGCCTCCCGGCCGGCTATCGCTGGATCGCGGTGCGGCCCGGCGCCGCGCCGCCTCCTCGCCGCATCCGTCGTCCGTTGGGACCGACGCCGAGGTACTCGGTCATTCCGCGGTGGGGCCTTCAGGACCGGTTCGACCTGACCGCGCCGACGCAGCAGCAGGTCGAGCCGCCGCGGGCGTCGACGCGCATGGTGCGTGCCACGATGCTGACGACGATGATCGCGCTCGCCTTCGCGGTGGTGGTTCACATCGCCAACTACGCGCTCCTGCTCTACAACCGCTCGACGCTGCTCAACCCGATCGTCGCCGGGGTGGCGACGTGGGCCGGTGTCGCTGCCAGCGTGCTGGTGTTCTTCGCGTTGATCGGCACCACGGTGGGGCTCACCAACTGGCTGATCGCCCGGCGTGCCGTTGCCTACGCGCGCCACGAGATGCCGGATCCGCGTCCCGTGTGGCAGCTGTGGTTGGGCTGCCTGCTGCCATTGGTCAATCTCTTCTGGGCACCGGTGTTCGTCATCGAACTGGCCAGGGTCGAGGGCCGACTGACGTGGCTGCGCACCCCCATCATCGTGTGGTGGTGTGCGTGGTGGGTGAGCTTCTTCGTGTCGGCGTTCTCGTTCGCGACCAGTTTCACGCGGGACGCACAGGGCATCGCGAACAACACCGTCGCCATCACCATCGCCTACCTGACCGCACTGGCCGCGCTGCTGCTGACCGCGAGGATGTACCGCGGCTTCGAACATCAAGCGGTCGATCGGCCGGTCAAGCGGTGGGTCCTGGTCAATGCAGAGTCCACCGAGGAGTCGCGGAACCACCCGCCCGAACCGCAGGGCACCCAACCGGACGCCCCATCGAAGGACGCCGAGCCGGAATCTGCGCCTCGGGTTGAGTCCGACCGGGAAGAACCGGCAGCATAGGTCCATGACTTCGGCCGACGGAGCCCTTGGCGGCCACCCGTTCGTGGTGGCTCACCGTGGCGCATCGGCAGAACGGCCCGAGCACACCATCGCCGCCTACGACCTCGCCCTTCGCGAGGGTGCGGACGGAGTCGAGTGCGACGTGCGCCTGACGCGCGACGGCCATCTGGTGTGCGTCCACGACCGCCGGGTCGACCGCACGTCCACGGGCACTGGACTGGTCAGCGAGATGACCCTCGCCGAGTTGCGCGAATTGGACTATGGCGCTTGGCATTCGAGCTGGCGCGCGGACGGCAGCCACGGCGACACCGGGCTGCTCACCCTCGACGCCCTCATCTCGTTGGTTCTCGACTGGAACCGGCCGGTCAAGATCTTCATCGAGACGAAGCATCCGGTGCGCTATGGCGCGCTGGTGGAGAGCAAGGTGCTCGCCCTCCTGCACCGATACGGCATCGCCTCACCGGCGTCGGCCGATCTGGCCCGCGCGGTCGTCATCTCGTTCTCGGCGGCCGCGGTGTGGCGGATCCGACGCGCGGCGCCCATGCTGCCGACGGTGCTGCTCGGTGACACCTCGCGCTATCTCGGCGGAAGCGCGGCGACCACGGTCGGCGCCACGGCAGTGGGACCATCGATCGCCACCCTGCGCGAGCACCCCGAACTCGTCGACCGCGCGGCCGCGCACGGCAGGGCCCTGTACTGCTGGACGGTGGACCACTACGAGGACGTGCGCTACTGCCGCGACGTCGGCGTGGCCTGGGTCGCCACGAATCACCCCGGCCGCACCAAGGAGTGGCTGCAGAACGGGTTGACGGAGGCGGGCCTCGACCAGCCGGACGCGCCCTAGAGCCTGCCGCCCGCGACCTTCGGTGCGGTCGCGTCGGATTCCGCGGCGGCGATCTCGCGGGCCACGAAGTCCTCGAGGTGGAACAGGTCGGCACCGGCGCGTTCGCTGACCCGCACCAGGGTGGTCATCAAGGCGACCTCCTCGACCTGCTCCTTGAGGAACCACTGCATGAACTGCTCGCCGAGGTAATCACCCTCGTCGCGCGCGACGGCGGCGAGGCGGCTGATCTGCTCGGTCACGGTGCGCTCCTGCTCCAGCGCAAGGCGCAGCGCCTCGGTCGGCGTCGCGAAGCTGTTGCGGACCGCGTCGGTGCCGGTGATCTCCACCTCGACGTCGCGATCGATCAGGTACTGGACGAGCATCATCGCGTGGTTGCGCTCATCGAGTGCCTGCGCATAGAAGTGCTTGGCCAGCTGAGGCAGGTCGGCGGAGTCGAAGTGAACGGCGATCGCGGTGTATTGCTGCGACGCGGTGAACTCGATGCGGATCTGCTCGTGAACCAGATGGTGGAATTTGGTGTCCGGTGTGGTTGCGTCGCTCATGCGGCGAAGAATAATGCAGGTCAGAGCCACTTGTCAGCAAAGGTATGACTAATTAAGGGAAGCATCCCCTAAGGGTTCGACTAACCGTTGCCCGCGTCGAGGACGTCCTGGGGCACTGCGGTGTCGGTCTCGAGCGCATGGAACAGGCGCTTGGCGGCGTCACTGTCCCAGATCACCACTGAGCCCGAGTCGCTGCCGGTGAACTCGCCGATCGGCACCGTGGTGGTCGTGACGGTGCCGTGCAGAGCCCACGCCAGGAGGGCCAGGTTCCACACGTGTGTGCCCTCGTCGACGGTTACCGCGCCCGACGCCGCGTGCGCCATCGGATACCAGCGCAGCGGGTTCGCCAGGACCGCCGGGCTCGCGGCGCGACGCATCAGCGCGGCCATGAACTGCCGCTGGTTGGTCATCCGGTCGAGATCGGCGCGCGGTGTCGCCCGCGTGCGGACGTAGCCAAGCGCGGTGCGACCGTCCAGCTCCTGACACCCGGCGGGCAGGTCGATGCCGGCCAGCGGGTCACTGATCGGCTCCGGCGGACACATCGTCACACCGCCGACGGCGTCGACCATCACGGCGAATCCGTCGAAGCCGATCTCGGCGTAGTGGTCGAGCCGCAGGCCGGTCGCCTGTTCGATCGTCTGCGCCAGCAGCGGCGCGCCACCCAGTGCGAACGCCGCGTTGATCTTGTCCTCCCCGTACCCGGGAATCGGGACGTAGGAATCCCGCGGGATCGACACCATCGTGGTCGGCGCGTCCGATCCGAGGCCGGGAACGTGCACCAGCAGGATCGTGTCGGTGCGCCCGTTGCCGAGGTCCCCGCCGGTGGCGAGCTCGGCCTGCTGCTCGGGGGTGAGGTCCTGTCGGCTGTCCGACCCGACCAGCAGCCACGTGGTTCCGCTACCTGCGGGCGGCCGATCGGAAAGCGCCGTGAGTGCCGGGATGCGGTGCAGCGACGTGTCGGTCCACACCGCGATGCCGACCAGCGCCAGCACGACGAGCAGCAGCAGGGCGATCAGGATCCGTCCCCAGCGCCGTTTGCGTCTCGGTGCGCGGGCCTTGGGCGGCGGGGCGACCCTCGGGGTGGGTGCCTGTGGCGGTGGACGGCGTGGTGGCGCGGGCCGGTTGACGGGCGGCGGTGGCGGGCGGTGCCGCAGGGGTGGCGCCGGGGTGGCGGCGGGTCGCATCGGGGGCGGGGGCCGGTAGTTCGGGTCGCGCCGGATGACTTGTGACGGTTCCCGTGACGGCCCGGGGCGCCGCGGGTCGGGCCCCGGGTAGGGCGGCCGGTTGTCGGTCACGGGAATGAATGTACGTGCAGCACACGGCCGGACCGGTCTTGATCAACGAAGCCAGCCGAGGTGGCCGGCCAGCAGCGCGTAACCCACGAAGGCGACGGCGTCGATGAGGCCGTGCGCCACGACCAGCGGCCACAGCCGACCCGTGCGTTGCCATACGTAGCCGAAGACCAGGCCCATGACCACATTGCCGACACCGGCGCCGAAGCCCTGGTACAGGTGGTAGGCGCCGCGCAGGAGGCTGGAGGCCACCAACGCGACGACGGGGGAGATGCCGAGTTGGCGTAGCCGCGTCATGAGGAACGCGACGACGATGACCTCCTCGGCCCAGCCGTTGGCGAAGGCCACCGCCAGTAGGACGGGGATGCGCCACCACGTGTCGCCGAGCTCGGACGGCACCACGGCCACGCCGATGCCGAGGGCCCGCCCCGCGACGTAGAGCCCGAGACCGGGGACGCCGATGAGGGCGGCGAGGCCGAGTCCGCCGAGTAGATCGGGGCGCCAGCGGAAGCGCCCGAGCCCGACGCGACTCGGCCCGAAACCGCTGCGCCACAAGAGGTATACGCCGAGCAGTCCCCAGGCGATGAGCTGAAAAACCGAGGCCAGATTCAGCGCCAGGTTGATCAGGTCGATCGGCGAGAGCTTGCGGTTGAGCGCCACCTTCTGGCCGGCGAGGCCGAGGATGACCGCTTCGGTCAGGCTGACGAGAGCGGTGTACGCGGATAGTCCGAACGTCACAGCCAGGACGACGACGATCTCGAGCCGGATGGCCCTCTTGCGTGGGTCGGTCAGCAGCTCGTCGCTCGGCCCCGTCACCGGAGCTACGGTAGCGGGCCGCCGTTCAGATCCGCCGGGCGCGCAGCCCATTGAGGAATGGGCATCCCATCAACACGCGGATGGCCTGGCTCAGTCCGGTGACGTCGTCGACCGGTTTGGCGAACGGTAGCCGCACGTCGTGGTCGCCGTCTTCCGCCTCGACGCGGAGTTGGACGCCGTAGCGGTCGAGGCCGAGCGGGCGGACGCGGCCATGTCGCAGCGCCGACGGGAGCCGGTTGGCAAGGCGGTCGACCACTTCGCGGTGCGCCGACTCGAGGTGCTGCAGCCAGCAGGACTCCAGCTCGCAAAAGGGGTCCGGCTGCGCGTCGAGAAGGGCGCCGACGCCGACGGACTCGGCGCCGGTCGAGTCGGCGACCACGACGGAGTCGATCTCGAGCCGCACCAGCGTGTAGGCAGTGTCGCCACCGGCCGCCTGCTCGGTACCGGTATTCACCTGCAGCAGAGCAGGATTCGGGCTCTTCTCGGCGATCAGGTCCAGGAGCCCCGACACGTCGGACGTCGGGACGTCGAACAACCGGCCACTGATCCACACCAGCGAGCGCACCGGTTCGCGCAGCGGCAGAGGCGCGTAGTCGGTCATCTCGAGGACGGCATGGACGCCCGCCGCGCCCGCGGCGACGACCATTCCCGCCAGCGGTCCGTCGGCTGGCACCGTGATGGCGAACGACCCGTCGTCGAGCAGATGGTGCACCGGCGTCGGCGCAGGCTCGATGCCCTCGACTGCCAGCATGGCGCCGCCGCCACGCGCACAGGCGCTGCGGATCCGCTCGGCCGTCGTAGGTGCCACCAGGGACGTTCCTGTGGTCGCATCACCGATCATCACGCCTGCCTTCCATCGAATGAGGTAAGCCTAACTTAGGCTAGCCTCACTGAATCGCGCAAGGCTTATCGAAACGTCTTCGGGGACGCCGCGACCTGAGCCGATAGTGTTGTGCCGTGCCACGCGTCGCCTATCTGGGTCCCGAGGGGACCTTCACCGAAGCGGCGTTGTTGCAGATGGCGGCAGGCGGGGTGATCCCAGGCGCCTCGGACCTCGCGCCGGTGCCGTGCGACAGTGCCGAGGGGGCGCTCGCCGCGGTCCGCGCCGGCGCCGCCGACTATGCCTGCGCGCCGATCGAGAACTCGATCGAGGGCTCCGTCGTCCCGACCATGGACAGCCTCGCGGCGGGAGCGCCGCTGCAGATCTTCGCCGAGCACACCCTCGACGTCGCCTTCAGCATCGCCGTCCGGCCAGGGACCGAGGCCTCGAGCGTCCAGACCGTCGCGGCCTTCCCCGTCGCACTGGCGCAGGTCAAGCGATGGTTGGCCGAACACCTTCCCGCCGCACGCACGGTGCCCGCCAGCTCCAACGCCGCCGCCGCTCATGACGTCGCCGCCGGGCGGGCCGACGCAGGCGTCAGCACCGCGCTCGCCGCGCAACGGCTGGGATTGGCCACGCTGGCCGAAGGCGTCGTCGACGAGCCCAACGCCAGAACGAGATTCGTCCTCGTCGGTCCGCCGGGACCACCGCCGGCCAGGACAGGGGCCGACCGCACGTCGGTCGTACTGCGGTTGGACAACGTGCCTGGCGCGCTGGTCTCGGCGATGACCGAACTCGCGATCCGTGACATCGACCTGACGCGGATCGAATCCCGCCCGACCAGAGTCGAATTGGGTACCTATCTCTTCTTCCTCGACTGCGTGGGACACATCGACGACGATCCGGTCGCCGAGGCACTCCGGGCGCTGCACCGACGTTGTGCAGACGTGCGATATCTGGGTTCATGGTCGACCGGCCCCAGGGCAGCCGGGGCGACACCACCGGTGACAGACGAGGCTTCCG
The DNA here is from genome assembly GCA_025965555.1 of Mycobacterium sp. Classification (GTDB taxonomy): domain Bacteria; phylum Actinomycetota; class Actinomycetes; order Mycobacteriales; family Mycobacteriaceae; genus Mycobacterium. Next base: position 573 of record JAOPWT010000100.1, on the reverse strand, counting down.
CGTGGCTGGCCGGACTTCGAGAGGGGCGCGCCCGATGACGGGTCGACTGGTACTGGTCCGTCACGGACAGTCCGACGGCAACGTCGCCCGGCGCCTGGACACCCGGCCGCCCGGCGCGGCCCTCACCGAGCTGGGTCACGAACAGGCCAGGACATTCGGACGCGCTTGGGAGCACCCCGTCGGACTGGTGGCGCACTCCACGGCGCTCCGTGCTGTCGAGACGGCCGCCGACATCGGCGAGCAACTCGGGCTGAGCCCGATCGAACTGGACGGCATCCACGAGGTGCAGGCCGGCGATCTCGAGAACCGGAACGACGACGCCGCCCACGAGGAGTTCAACGCCATCTACCGGCTGTGGCAGGAGGGCGGCCTTGAGGTCCCCATCCCCGGTGGCGAAAGCGCGCAGCAGGTGCTGGATCGGTACCTGCCGGTGGTGAAGCAGCTACGTCTGCGGTACCTCGACGATCACGCCTGGGTGGGCGACGTGGTCGTGGTGAGCCACGGCGCCGCGATCCGGCTGGTCGGCGCGGTGCTCGCGGGCGTTGACGCCGGCTTCGCGATCGAACATCACCT
>JAOPWT010000058.1 GCA_025965555.1 Mycobacterium sp. | reverse complement strand
CTCCTGCTTGGCGAACCAGTGGCCGAGACGGTGCGATGGCGCCGTGACGGCACCTCCTTGGCGCCCAGACCCGTCCCTGGGCAGGTGGTGGCGGCTCACTGGGACTGGCTGTGCGGCGACCTGAGCGACGCCGAGGAGAGCGACCTCGCGGCGACCACTCGCCAAACCCTGGACCTGGTCAACTCCATTCGGGTCTGACGAATCACCACTGGTCGCGGGGTACGTCGAAGTCGGCGCACAACGCCCGCCACACCTCACGGGGCTCGATCCCCGCCTCGACGGCTTGGGCTGCGGTGCGATGGCCGAAGCCGCTCAGCACGTGGTCGACGAGCAGCGAGGCACCTCGCACCTCTCCGAACTGTCCTTCGACGAGTTCGTGGAATTCGGTCAGTCGCACGCCACCAACTTACCGAGATGCTGCCAGTGCGTCGTGGCACACCCGTACCGGATCGTCCACGTCATCGATGCCGGCACGGGCCAACTGCGCCTGCCGCCGATAGCTGGGAGAGGCCAGCACGTCGGCCACCGCGGCGACCAGTGCGTCACTCGTCAGCGGTCGGATCAACCGGGCACTACCTTGACGCACAATGCGATTGGCGATCTCCCACTGGTCTCCCCCGCCGGGTACCACCACCATCGGGACGCCCGCGAGCAGCGTCTTGGACACCATGCCGTGGCCGCCGCCACAGATCACCAGATCGGCGTGCGTCAGCAGTTCGTCCTGGCGCCCCAGCCCGACGACGGCCCACGGCGGCACCGCCGCGACCGACCCGCGCAGCCGGGACACCACCACCCGAGCGCCGGCAGGCAGCGTCTCGCCAGGTATCAACGACTCGAGCGCCAACTCGGCAAGTCCCTGCGTGCCCGTCGTCGCCGTCGAAGGAGCGACGACCACCACCGGTCCCGTCCCCTCCGGAACCTCGAGCACCGTTCTCGTCGGCTCGAAGTGCAGCGGGCCGACGAGGACGGCCTCGGCAGGCCAGTCCGGGCGCGGTACCTCCAGGGCGGGCAGCGTGGCAATGAGGCGCCGTCGCGGTCCGGGATCGGAGGCGGACAACCCGATTTGCACCCGGGCCGCGGACCGCTGCTCGAGCCCCGCCCGCACCGAGCGCGCAGTCAGCGCACGCATCACCTTGTCGCGCAGCCTGCCGCGAACGCCGTCACCGGGGGCCAGCCCACTACCCAGCGGCGGCAGGCCCTTCGACGGCCGGTACAGCGGATGCGGATTCAACTCGACCCAGGGCACACCGAGCATTTCGGCGCCCATTCCTCCGCAGGAGGTGATTACGTCGGACACCACCAAGTCGAGAGCCAGCTGCTCGAGTGCTGGCACGTTGAGTACGGCCATCCGCGCCGCCCGCCGGTGGAGCTTGGCTCCCGAGTCGGCATCGTCGTCGCCTTCGACGGGATCGAGACCGTCCAGCAGAACGGAGTCGATTCCATGTCCGCGGGCCGCCTCCAGCCACTGCGCACCCGTCAGCAACGTCGGTTCGTCGCCTGCGGCCAGAAACTTGAGGCAGAGTGCGATCGCTGGGAAGGCGTGTCCGGGGTCGGGGCCGGCCACCACCGCGACGCGCATCGCCCTACCCTGTCACAGCTCCCTGCTACGGGCGAAGAGCGCTGGCGCGAAGAGCGGAAGACTACTGTGGGCACATGACCGACCAGACATCGACAGTCGTGAGCACCACCAACTCGCGCGCCGTCGAGGCATTCCTCTTCGCGCTCAGAGACCAGGACTTCGAGACGGCCGACGCGCTGCTGGCCGACGACGTCGTCTACCAGAACGTCGGATTGCCGACCATCCGAGGCCGCGCACGCGTCATGAAGATGATGCGCGCCATGGAGGGCCGGATGGGCTTCGACGTGAAGATTCATCGCAATGTCGGCGAGGGCACCACCGTACTCAACGAGCGCACGGACGCGATCGTCATGGGGCCGCTGCGGCTGCAGTTCTGGGTGTGCGGCGTCTTCGAGGTTCACGACGGCCGAATCACGCTGTGGCGCGACTACTTCGACTTGTTCGACCTGTTCAAGGCGACGCTGCGCGGAATCATCGGAATCGCAGTGCCGTCGTTGCGTCCTTCGTTCTGATGGCGGAGTCGACCGCCCGCACCAAGCCGAACCTCCTCCAGTACATCGGCTACTGCTACGGCAAGCGACTTCCGTCCTCGATGCTCCAATGGGTCGCCGACGACCTCGCCGGGCCCGGCGCCACCGTGCGGATGATGGTGCGGGTCTTCATCCCCGCGGTGCTGATTCTCACGCCGTTCTGGATCATCCCGATGTCGCTGTACCTGCACATGTCCACGACGCTGCCGATCCTGATCCCGTTCGTCTTCTTCTCGCACGCTCTGAACAAGGTGTGGCGGCGCCACATGTTGCGACAGCACGGACTCGATCCCGGACTCGTCGACCACCGGGCACGCCAGCGCGACGCCCACATCCACGATGCGTACGTCGAGAAGTACGGACCACGGTCAGGACCGCCGAGCAGCCACGACGTTTGAGCGTCAGGCGCCGCGCAGGTGGCCGAGTTCGTCGAAGGCCTGCGCCCAGCCCGCCAGGCGGTCCGTCGCGGTGCCGAGTTCGTGACGGTATCGCTGCGCTGACATCGGCGAGCTCGACATGGTCCCGGAGTTTGCGGCCGATACCAATTGCGCCGCGGCCTCGACCATTTCGTTGTACTGCCGCACACCGCTGTCGAGCTGCGCGGTGAACGCCCGGATGGTCGGCGTCAGGTGCACCCGCGATTGAGGGGCTGCGCTGGCGGCCTTCTCCATCGACACGACCTCATCGGCCGTCGCCTTCATGGTCGCCGCGGTCTGGTTTGCCGCCGCAATGACGTCGCGTAGCTCGTCGGCGGGCAACATGCGGCCGCGCTCCATCACTCCGAGCAGTGCGAACAGCCCGCGTTCGGCCGACGTCAGCGCCGCGATCGGCTGGCGGGCCGCCGATCCCCACGGCGGCAGCCGCCTACCGCGGCGTTCCGGTGGCAGCGGCGAACGCTTCAGCCACCGGTACCGCAGGAATGACAGGGTGGCCAGGAAGGCCGCACCGACGGCGATGGAGCCAGGGATCGGCAGCACCCAGGCAGGGATCTCGTCCCAGGAGGCGAGTACTCCGGTCACGGCGATCCACAAACCGGTGGAGAACACGAAGAACACCGCGGCCCGCAGCGCCCACCGTCGCTTGCGCAACAACTTGGCCCGCGGATCGGCCGCAGCACCGAGTCGCTGCGCCACCACGTCGGAGAACTCGGCCGCGGTGTCGACGCCTCGCTGCACCAGCGTGCGCCACGCCTCCTGGCGTCCGGTCGGGGAATGCGCTGCCATGCTCCTGCTACCTACCTTGAAAGCTATTTGGAGAGTGGGTTTTCCGGCGTAGCGGCCGGAGGGTTGGCGGCTGGCGCGGCGGGAGTCGCGGTGGCGTCGCCCGACGGCAACGCATTGCCCTGCATCGAGGCCCTGATCTGCTCCAGTCGCGAATGCCCGGCCATCTGCACGCTGGCCTGCTGAATCTCCATCATCCGACCCTGGACCGAGTTCTGGGCCAGCTCGGCAGAGCCCATGGCGTTGGCGTACCGACGCTCGATCTTGTCCCTGACCTCGTCGAGGCTGGGCGTGCTTCCCGGAGCGGCGATCTCACTCATCGACCGCAAAGATGCGCTGACCTGCTCCTGCATCTTGGCCTGCTCCAACTGGCTGAGCAGCTTGCTGCGCTCGGCGATCTTCTGCTGCAGCACCATCGCGTTCTGTTCGACCGCCTTCTTGGCCTGTCCCGCCGCCTGAAGGGCCTGGTCATGCAGCGTCTTGAGGTCCTCGACACTCTGCTCGGCCGTGACGAGCTGAGCTGCGAACGCCTCGGCGGCATTGGTGTACTCAGTGGCCTTCGCCGCGTCTCCCGCCGCGGTGGCCTGGTCGGCAAGCGTCAGTGCCTGACGAACGTTCACCTGCAGCTTCTCGATGTCGGCGAGCTGACGGTTGAGCCGCATCTCCAGCTGGCGCTGGTTGCCGATCACCGACGCCGCCTGCTGGGTCAACCCCTGGTGCTGACGCTGAGCTTCCTCGATGGCCTGTTGGATCTGCACCTTCGGGTCGGCGTACTCGTCGACCTTGGAGCTGAACAGCGCCATGAGGTACTTCCACGCCTTGGTGAACGGATTGGCCATCAGTACGTTCCGCCTTCGTGTTGGAGTAGGGCCAGTGCGCCTGTCCCCGGGATGGGCTCCTGAGCAAGTGTGCTTTCGCTACCTGCCAACTTATCGGTTGCGCGCAGATCACCACACCCCTGCTCGTGTTTCCGACGTGGCAGAGCCGATCGGACGTCCTCAGGCCACCGCCATCGAAACGGCATGGGGAATGACCACCCGGGTCGAGAAGTCGATGTTCGCGGCGCTGGCGGTGGCGACCGGCCGTGGAGACGCCTGTTCGTGCCGTTCCATGGTTTCCCCGGCATCGGTCAGCACGCGCGACAGTGGGACCTCCAGGGCCCCGCAGATGGCGCTCAACAGCTCGCTGGAGGCTTCCTTGCGGCCGCGCTCCACCTCGGAGAGATAGCCGAGGCTGACGCGGGCGTCGTCGGACACCTCTCGCAGCGTCCGCCCCTGCGAGAGCCGGGCCTGACGCAGCACGTCGCCGATCACTTCGCGAAGCAAAGTCGTCATCGCGGTCTCCTCACAACGAAAGACGTGGTCACAGTTCTATTGGAATTCACTAACAACCAGAACGCCCACACCTGCCGGATTGGTTCCCGGAACGACTGATGTCCCCGTCACCTACGGGCGCTGCGTATCGCAGACACCAGGTAATCCACGCCGGTGACCACGGTCAACACGATCGCGGCCCACATGAACGCCCACGCGCCCGTCAGCCACGCACCGTGCAGGGGCAGGACGAACAGGCCGATGGCCACGGACTGAACGAGCGTCTTCAGCTTGCCCCCGCGGCTCGCGGCGATCACGCCGCCGCGGATGACGACAAGCCTCAGGATCGTCACGGCCACCTCGCGGACCAAGATGACCACGGTCACCCACCACGGCAGATCCCCCAGCAGGGAAAGGCCGATCAGTGCCGCGCCGATGAGGGCCTTGTCGGCGATCGGATCGGCGAGCTTGCCGAACTCCGTGACCATGCCATAGCTGCGGGCTATGGCGCCGTCGAAGCGGTCGGTGATCACCGCCACCGTGAAGACGATGAAAGCGACGACGCGCCAATATGTTTCGTGGCCGTCGCCGACGAACAAGGCGACCAGGAACACCGGCACGAGCACGATGCGGAGCCCGGTAAGCACGTTTGCGACGTTGACCACGCTGACGCGCGGGGTCAACGGATCGACGTCAGACTGACCCGGCACGGCACCAGAATATCGGTAGAGCGAACCGATACCCTCACTGCTGTGACCGGAGCGCCCAACACCGACGAGCTCGTGGTCCGTCGCGCCCGCACTTCGGACGTGCCTGCCATCAAGTCGCTGGTCGACGTTTACGCGGGCAGGATCCTGCTGGAGAAGAACCTCGTCACGCTCTACGAGGCCGTTCAGGAGTTCTGGGTCGCCGAATCGGACGGCGAACTGGTCGGCTGCGGAGCACTCCACGTCCTGTGGGCCGATCTCGGCGAGGTGCGCACCGTCGCCGCGCATCCCAGGATGCGGGGTCGCGGCGTCGGGCACGCCGTCGTGGCCCGCCTCTTGGACGTGGCCAGGGAGTTGCGCCTGAAGCGGATCTTCGTGCTGACCTTCGAAACCGAGTTCTTCGGCAGCCACGGATTCGAGGAGATCGAGGGCACCCCGGTGACCGCGGAGGTGTATGACGAGATGCGGCGTTCCTACGACATCGGCGTCGCCGAGTTCCTCGACCTGTCCTACGTCAAGCCCAACATTCTGGGCAACACCCGAATGCTGCTGACGCTGTAGGGACATTCCTCGCCGAGCGTGACGCCACTGCGAGAAATCGGCCCGAAACTCGCAGTGGGATCACGTTCGGCGGTCGAACGCTCGCCCGACCCGTCCGATGATGCTGCCGTCGGTGTCCTCCCCCGTGATGCGCACGTCATCCCAACCCGATTCTGCGACGGCCTCGTATCGCCTGACGTCCCTGTCGAACTGCCGACGACTCATTCGGTGATGCGCGCCGTCGTAGTCGACGCCCACCCTGAGGTCGCGCCAACCCATGTCGATGACCGCGACGAGCTGGCCGTACTCGTCGTAGACCGGAATCTGGGTTTCCGGACGGGGGAACCCCGCCTTGACGAGGACCAAGCGCACCCTGGTCTCTTGCGGCGACTCGGCGCCGGCGTCGACGAGGTCGAGTGCCTCCAGCGCCGCGCGGATCCCGCGGCGTCCTCGATACCGCTGGGCCAGCATCTCCACGTCCGCCGTCTTCAGCTTGGTGGCCCGCGCCAACGCGTCGATCGCGGCGACGGCGGGGCCCGGTGGGTAACGGCATGCGATGTCCAACGCGGTGCGGGCAGGCGTGGTGAGGACGAGTCCGCCGGCAAGAGGCTGGACTTCGTCGTCTTCGTAGCGGTCCGACCAGCTACGGATCCCGCTGGGGGGTCGACGGTTGGGGTACAGGAGTTCGGCGGGTCGACGGGCATCGACCCACTTGGCCCCGTGCAGTGCCGCGGCGGACTGACCGGCGATGACTCCGGCGCGTCCGGACCACAGCCACGCCGCCGTCGCGCGCGTCGCGGCAGTGAGTTCCGAACCGCGCGGCAGGTAGACGTCGCGATGGACCGCCGCGAACTTACTGCGGAGCTGGTACGGCGTCACTCGACCCGCGGCCAGCGCTTCGCTTCCGATGAACGGCTCCCCCATGGCGGGAGCATGCCAACGGCATCCGACACCCCGCCGAGCGTGAGGCCACTGCGAGAAATCGGCTCGAAACTCGCAGTGGGATCACGTTCGGCGAAGCCGGGTCGGTCAGTCGTCCTCGGCGTCCGCCCCGTTGGCGTCCGCGCCACCACGGATCAGCATGAGCGTGCCCGCGAGTTCGTCGGGCTTCACCAGCACCTCGCGGGCCTTGGAACCCTCGCTGGGCCCGACGATGCTGCGCGTCTCCATCAAATCCATCAGGCGGCCCGCCTTGGCGAAGCCGACCCGCAGCTTGCGCTGCAGCATCGACGTCGACCCGAACTGCGAGGACACCACGAGTTCGACCGCCTGCAGGAACACGTCCATGTCGTCACCGATGTCGGGATCGACGTCGCTGCGCTCGCCCGACGGCTTGGCGGCGGTGACGCCCTCGACGAATTCGGGTTCGGCCTGGGCCTTGGTCGCTTCGACGACGGCGTTGATCTCCTCGTCGCTGATGTAGGCGCCCTGCAGACGGATCGGCTTGTTGGCGCCCATCGGCAGGAACAGGCCGTCGCCCATACCGATCAGCTTCTCGGCGCCCGGTTGGTCGAGGATCACTCGGCTGTCCGTGAGAGACGAGGTGGCGAACGACAATCGTGACGGCACGTTGGTCTTGATCAGACCGGTGACGACGTCCACCGATGGCCGCTGCGTCGCCAGCACCAGATGGATGCCCGCGGCACGCGCCTTCTGGGTGATGCGCACGATCGCATCCTCGACGTCGCGGGGTGCGGTCATCATCAGGTCGGCGAGCTAGTCGACGATCGCGAGGATGTAGGGGTACGGCTTGTAGACCCGCTCGCTGCCCAGTGGAGCGGTGATCTCACCGGAGCGCACCTTCTCGTTGAACACGTCGATGTGACGTACCCGGTTGGCCTGCATGTCCTGGTAGCGCTGCTCCATCTCCTCGACCAGCCACGCCAACGCGGCGGCCGCCTTCTTGGGTTGCGTGACGATCGGTGTGATGAGGTGCGGAATGCCTTCATACGGCGTGAGTTCCACCATCTTCGGGTCGATCAGGATCATCCTGACCTCGTCCGGGGTGGCACGCGCGAGGATCGACACCAGCATCGAGTTGACGAAGCTGGACTTGCCGGAACCGGTCGAGCCTGCGACCAGCAGGTGGGGCATCTTGGCCAGGTTCGCCGAGATCATCTGCCCCTCGATGTCCTTGCCGAGGCCGATGACGAGCGGGTGGTGATCGCGACGGGTCGACGGGTGGGTGAGGACGTCGGCCAACCGCACCATCTCGCGGTCGGTATTAGGCACCTCGATGCCGACGGCCGACTTGCCGGGGATGGGCGCCAGCATTCGGACGCTCTCGGTGGCGACGGCGTAGGCGATGTTCTTCTGCAGCGCGGTGATCTTCTCGACCTTCACGCCGGGGCCGAGCTCGACCTCGTAGCGGGTGACGGTCGGACCACGGGTGCAGCCCGTGACGGCGGCGTCCACCTTGAACTGCTGCAGCACCGATCCGATGACGTCGATCATCTTGTCGTTGGCGGAACTGCGTAGCTTCGGCGGATCACCCGCGACCAACAGCTCGAGTGACGGCAGTACGTAGGGTCCCTCGACGACTCGGTCGAGTACCAGGGTGTCGGTC
>JAOPWT010000636.1 GCA_025965555.1 Mycobacterium sp. | reverse complement strand
GATTTTTCCTCAGGGCGATTCAGTCTCCAGTGATTGCTAGTGGTTCCTGTTCAACTTGACGCTACCGTCTCGCGGGAGATTGCCGTCGGCTGGGGAAGTCTGCACCCAGCTTCTTGGCGTTGAACGGCTTCGGCTCAACCGACCTGCCGCCCGCCCGGCCGCCGACGATTCGCACACTCGGCCTGCTGGGGATTGTGCTGCGCTCACTTCGCGACGGCATTGACACATCGAACGCGGCGGGGCGAATGGTGGGCGGGGTGCTGGCCAGCGTCGCCGAGCTAGAGCTGGAGCTGGAGCGCGAACGTAAGTCGGCCGCGAAGGCCGCGAGACAGGCCGGCGGTCTACCAATCGGCAGGCCCAAGGCGCTTGATTCCGACAACTCTGCACTGGCACGCCCCATGCGCGACAGCGGCGAGCCGGTCCAGGTGATCGCGGAGACGATGGGCGTCAGACATGGCACGGTCTACCGGCATCTGTCCGAGGGCGGCGACAAGTGACCGATAATCTTGATGACGGTGCGAACGCATGTCATGAGGCTGGGCACGCAGTGCTGCTCGCATACGCGACTGCGAATTGGGTTCGGTAACAATCAAACCGACAGATCAGACCCTCGGATTGACGCTTGTTACGCCCAGAACTGTGTGGGCGATGTCATCAAACGGTGTGTGGTGTTGTCCGCGGTGACATCGACACCCGCACGTACGCGGTCAATGCTCAAGGAGTCGGCGAACCCAAGGTTGCGTCGAATTCGCGAGCATCTGTGATTGAGCGGGGATCGCCATGAAAACGCTTGTAGCGCAGCGGCTGTGGAAATAGAAGCTGGTAGCCGGTCTGCTGACGACCATGATCGGTGTCATGGTGCTGGCATGGCCTGGTCCACCGATCCTCATCGCTTCGACCCTGTTCGGCGTCTACCTGCTGATCAGCGGGCTCGCCGAACTGATCGTTGCCTTCACCATGCACCGATCGGCCGCCACCCGGTGATGCTATTCATGAGCGGCGCAACGTCATTGGTCTTGGCCATCTTGGCGCTGCGCCTGTACGGCAACGGCTACGCTGTGCCGCTGCTGGCACTGTGGCTCGGGATCGGTGTGCTCCTCCAAGGCATCTCAGGGGTTGCTGCCGGTATCGGCGTACGCAACCTGACCGACCGCGGCTGGTACATCGTCTCCGGCATCGTCTCAGTGATCGCCGGCATCGTGGTATTGGTGTGGCCCTTTGACTCCATCGCCGCGCTCACCCTGGCCGCCGGCATCTGGCTGCTCGTCATCGGCATCTCCCAGATCATGCACGCATTCCAAACCCACAAGGCAGCCAGCACGGCGCTCCGGTTCCTCGATGGCCGAGCCGAATATCCGGCAGCGCAGTAGGCCAGCGTCATTTTGGCCTGTGAATTCCGTTGAAAGGATGATGATGAACTCTCCGCGACGCCACGCCAACGCGGGTGCACTCGGGAACCCAGTTGAAAGCTGTTCTATCGACACTGAATTTCGCGCCACATTTGAGCGTGATGTCGTTTCGATGCGCGATCCACTGTATCGCCACGCATACCGCCTGAGCCGGAACCACGAGGACGCTGAAGATCTAGTCCAAGAGACGATGATGAAGGCTTACGCAGCGTTCCACACATTCCCGGCAAGTACCAATCTGAATGCCTGGGTGTTTCGAATCCTGACCAACACCTTCATCAACGAGTACCGCAAGAACAAGCGTCAATCCGGGCGTTGCTCCACAGATGCGGTCACCGATCAGTGGTTGGCGAAAGCGTACGCCCGTACCGTTCCGATGGGGATGTGCTCGTCCGAGGACCAAGCTTCGAAATTGTTGCCGGACAACGACATCAAGGCGGCGATGGAGGCTCTGCCACAACAGTTCCGCCACGTGGTCTACTACGCCGATGTCGAGGGACTCGGTTCCAGGGAGATCGCCTCGATCATGAACACTCCGAGGGGAACCGTCGCGTCGCGGCTGCGGCGCGGCCGACAGCGACTCCGCACCTTGCTTGGCGACGGTATTGGTGGTGCCGGCCGTACCTCCCTTCCCGCCGCCGGGTAGCGCGTGTCTTGCATTCAGAGGTATGGAACTGAGGGGTGCCACAGTTTGCGATGGCTGACGCGATATCCTTGCCGACCAACCGTTGTAACCGGCGCTATCCGTAGCTTCCCTAACAGCGCAGACCGCTCACGCCAACGGCAATCGCGCGCGGGTGTTCCCCGCTACACCTAACCGGATTCATCGCTGTCATCGGCGCCAATGACGTGGGTTCCCTGGCGGGCAATGGTCGGTCGTGAGAGCCGCCGCAGCTTCGCGAGTTGAAAGGGAACCAACATGAGCGCCTGGACCTGTCGTCGTATGGGGACCCGTTCAGTGACCGGGTTCGCTCATAACTTAGAGAGTAGGGCGACGGCCTTCCGAACAGGAAGAGCAGGGTCGCCACCAGGAAATAGCTTGCCGCGAGCTTGATCTCGCGCGGCCGGCCGCCCGAACGCACGCCATCGGCGGAGTCGCCGGCGTGAGTGGCTCCCCCATGGCGGAAACATGCATGTTGGTATGGCGTTTCGTCCGCAATCCAAGGTGGGCTGCGCCGGGTCCCCAATATGTGCGCACGTCCGAGTCACAGCCAGTGGTTGCGACGGAAGGTGCGATAGAGCAGCATGCAGACCGTGGCCATCAGTCCAACTGCCGCGGGGTAGCCCCAGGTCCAGTGCAGCTCCGGCATGTGCTCGAAGTTCATGCCGTAGATGGCGGCCAGCATGGTGGGCACAGAAGCGATCGCGACCCGGGCCGAAATCTTCCGTAAGTCGAGGTTCTGCTGGATGCTCGTCCGGGCCAACGCGGCCGTCACCAGCGACGTCAGCAGCTCGTCGTAAGTATTGATCCGCTCGGCGGCCAGGGTCTGGTGGTCGATGACGTCGCGCAGATAGCGGAGCACTTCCTTACAGATCAGATCCTTGTATTCCGAGACGA
>JAOPWT010000044.1 GCA_025965555.1 Mycobacterium sp. | reverse complement strand
ACGGTACTTGGCGCCTGCCACCATCGAACCGAGGTCGAGGGACACGACGGTCTTGTCGCGCAGGCTCTCTGGCACGTCGCCCTCGATGATGCGCTGGGCGAGGCCTTCGACGATGGCGGTCTTGCCGACGCCAGGCTCGCCGATGAGCACCGGGTTGTTCTTGGTGCGACGGCTGAGTACCTGGACGACACGACGAATCTCGTTGTCGCGCCCGATGACCGGATCCAGCTTGCCTTCCCTCGCGGCGGCGGTCAGGTCGGTGGAGTACTTCTCCAGCGCCTGGTAGGTGCCCTCGGGATCGGGGCTGGTGACACGGGCGCTGCCGCGCACCTTGGTGAACGCCTCACGCAGCGCCTGCGGTGACGCGCCATGGCCGGTCAGCAGCTTGGCGACGTCGGAGTCCCCGGTCGCCAGCCCGACGAGCAGGTGTTCGGTGGAGACGTATTCGTCGTCCATCTCTCCTGCCAGCTGTTGCGCCGCGGTGATCGCGGACAGCGACTCACGCGACAGGTTCGGCGTCGAGTTGGCGCCGCTGACCTTGGGCAGGCGGTCGACAAGACCGGCCGCCTCGTTCCGGACGATCGCGGGATCAACGCCGACGGCCTCGAGTAGGGGCGCGGCGATCCCGTCGTTCTGGGTGAGCAGCGCCATCAACAAGTGAGCAGGCCGAATCTCCGGGTTGCCTGCGGCAGTGGCCGCCTGCAACGCCGAGGTCAGCGCCGCCTGGGTCTTCGTGGTCGGGTTGAACGAGTCCACGACGCCTCCATTTCTTTCTGAGCGAAAATGTTTCTCGCGATGTGCAACGCAGTCAAGGTTGAGTGTGTTCCGCTCAACTCTAGCCCTATTTTCGCCGCGAGATCGCACGCAGGGTCGTTACACCCGCGTTTTCACAGCCCTCAGTGCAGTCTCGGCGGCGAATTTTGGCGCCTCAGCTCGCGTAGTCCCAGAACTGCAGCCAGCGCACCGACGCGAACAGGGCCAGCGTCAGCGCGTAGCCACCGACGATGACCGCGGCCCCGATCGCGCTGATCCGCACCGCGGCGCCGTCGACCGGATCGAGCCAGCGCCTGAACGGCTTCGTGACGTTCGGCATCAGCCACCACTGCAGCGCCGAGACGCTGACGATCTGGCTGACCCAGAGCGCCAGCCACGGTTCGGCGCCCGCGCGGTCCAGCAGCGGCCCGAAGAATCTCGAGAGCACCATCACCGTCGGATAGAGGACCAGCAGCACCAGCATCGCCGACTTCCAGTTCGGCGTCATCAAGGTCTTGCCGTCCTGGACGCGCACCGTGGTCGCGAACGGCGTGGTCTGCGAAACGGCCGAGAAGCCCTTGGTCAGGCTGGACCGCAGCCCCGGCAACGCCCGATCGCGCTCGGGTGACCGCAGCCACGCCGCGAGCTGTTCGGGTGTCCGGAACCTGAGCATCGACAGCCATTCGTCGCCTTCGTCGGGCGGGATCAGGACCGTGCCCTCGTAACCGGGAAACTGCGAGCTCGCCATGGCAAGCCGGTCCTGCACCGCCCGGAATTCAGACTCCTTGCCCGAGGCCACCGCGTGCCGGAACGCACTGACACCCGGAATGTCGGCAATGCCGTCGCCGAGAATCAAGTCCGTCGATCGGCACCAGAATCCTTGGGACTGGCCACCTTTCAAAATGGTTCGCCGGTCACCGCTGTCGAGCCAGGCGTGCAACGCGTCCTCGCCGGAGAAGGTCACCGCCATGGCCCAGTCGAGCTCGGCATCGTGGGCCGACATCGCGCTGGACATGAAGCCCGCGGCAGCAGCGGCCGACGCCCGCAGTTCGGCCAGCCACCCGTCGAAGGCATCCGGATCGGCGGCGGGGTGAAAGATCGTCACCGCCGTCACCGCACCACGCTGCGCACTCACCCGTTCCTCCTAACCGACCGCCGCCCGTCGCCCCTGCACGTAGACCTCGGCGATCGACGACTCGCGGATACCCATCAGCAGCCCGAAGAGCGTCTGGTCGCGCGCGAGTCCCGGATCGTCCGAGCGGACCGCCTTGGCTAGCGTGTCGTTCAATTGCGACGTGCCGGAGGGATCGATGACGACGAAGTCGGCTTCCTTGCCGACGTCGAAGTTGCCGAAGCGGTTCTCCATGTCGAGCGCCCTGGCGCCGGCCAGTGTGCCGAGAAACAGCATCTCCGCCGGGTGCATCGACACCCCGTCGTCACCGGGCTCGTTGATGTGCTGCTTGAACGCGTCGCCGAGCACCCGCGGGATCAGCCACTCGTCGCCGCCGCCCATGTCGGTTCCCGAGGAGATGTTGACCCCCGAGGCGACCGTCCGCTTCCACGGCATGGTGCCCGAGCCCAGGAAGAGCTGCGAAATCGGACAGTGCGAGATCGACGACTCGGTCTCCGCCATCCTGGCCAGCTCGACGTCCTGCATGTGCACGCAGTGCGCGAGGATCGATCGCCTGCCGAGCAGGCTCTTGCCGCCAATCCTCGAGCCGGGCAGGAACTTGCCGTCGTAGGTGTCGAGGTAGGTGTCCACCTGATAGGCCTGCTTGGTGCTGTCGACCTCGCCGGTGCCTGGTCGGTTGTTCTCGTTGAGGTGGCTGTGGAAGTACACCCCGCGCTCGCGGACCTCGTCGTAGAGCTCGCCGAGTGCCTCGAGGGTTTGCGTGGTCACCGACAGCGAGAAGCGTGGGACGACGGCGACGTGCAACAGTGCGGTGTCGACGTCACCGGTGTCGGCGGCGTGCCACTTGTCGATCTCCTCGCGCGTGAGCCTGATCGCGTCCTCTTCGGAGGTGATCAGCGCCGCGGCGCTCTCCGGCCCGACGGTCTGGATGCCACGCCCGCTGACGATGCGAAGGTTGGCCTTCTGCGTCTCGGTGAACAACGCGTCCTGAGCGTGCGGGAACGCCGAGCCGAAGGCCATGGCGGCGGTGGTGCCCGCCGCGACTCTGCGCCTGCAGAAGTCCACGGCGGCCTGCTGTGCGAAGTCGGGGTCGGCGAACTTGCTCTCCGAGGGGAACATGCACAGGTTGAGCCACTCGAGCAGCTGGCCGCCACCGTAGGAATCCGCGGCGTAGGTCTGCGGGAAGTGAACGTGGGTGTCGACGAACCCCGGCAGCAGGTAGCCCGGGCGATGGTCGTGGACCGTGTACGACGCGTAATCCGTTGGCAGCTCCGATCGTTCGCCGCAGTACACGATCCGGCCGCCGTCGTCGATCACCAGGGCCGCGTCGGGAATCGCCACCAGGGCGTCGGTCGCCTCGGTCACCAGCGGGCTGCCCGCGATGTGGAAGACATGCCCCAAGTGGACGCGGCTCGCCATCTACTGCTCCTTCGTCGTCAGGTCGTGCACTCGTCCGGTTGCCCGACCGGACCCAGCACCAGCCAGGGCCCACACCAGCAATCCGAATGCCACCGTGCCGCAAGCGATGTACATCCATCTCAAAGGCGCCTGGGAGCGTTCGGGTAGTACTCCGACGACGGCTATCGACACACTCACGATGAGATAGCAGCCCGCGCTCACGATACCGCCGATGGGGCCGAGGTTGCGGCTGAAGAGCGCGGCACCGAGTACGCCCGACACCGAGGCCAGCGCGCAGGGCAGGCTGGTGGCGGGGACCATCGCAAGGCAGGACAGCAGCACCCGTTTGCGCTCACGCCGTGCTCGGTCGAGCAACGGCGTCAGCGAGCGAGGACGTCACGGGCACCCGGGTCTTGCGTCGGCGATCATTGCGGTCACGCTAACCGGCACCGGCGCCATCGGGAGGCAATCAATCCATTTGCTACATGGTCGAAACAAGCGTGCAAACAGGCAGGCGAAAGCACGCGCCACTGACCTCAATAAGGAGTAGGCCACGTCGAATACAGCGAACGATCGGATCGTGTAGAAATTTACGCCACGGACTATTGAGTTTTGCCCACATCGGTCCGGGGCGCGCCGAACTGCCTTACAGTCAGCGGGGCGGAGCAGAACTGGCGACGGACCCGATCACGCGAGCGGGACGCAGGGAGCGCAAATTGGACATCACCACGATCAGCGAGGTCGTCAGGGCACCGTCGAATCCACCGGGGCCGATGTGGCGGCCCGGCGACGCGTGGCTGGCGGGCGGAACGTGGCTGTTCTCGGACAGGCAGCCCGAACTGCGGCGGCTCATCGACCTGGTCCCGCTGGGCTGGGACGCGGTGGTCGCGACCGACACGGGACTCGACGTCGGCGCCATGTGCACGATTCGGGACCTCTACGCCTTCGCGGCACCCCCCGACTGGCGCGCGGCGCCACTGCTGCCGACGAGTTGCGAGGCGTTCCTGGCATCGTTCAAGATCTGGAACTCGGCGACCGTCGGCGGCAACATCTGCATGTCACTCCCCGCGGGCCCGATGATCACGATGACCGTCGCGCTGGAGGCGACGTACACGCTGTGGGGTACGGGCGGCGTCGACCGCGTGATCGACGCAGGCGACTTCGTGACGGGCAATCACGAGAACATCCTGAGGCCGGGAGAGTTGTTGCGCAGCATCCACATTCCGGCGAGCGCCCTTCGCAAGAGGCACGCTCATCGACGCTTCACCCTCACGCACATGGGCCGATCGACGATCTTCATGGTCGGCACCCAGAGCCCCGACGGCCGCGACCTGTTGCTCACCATCACCGCAGGCACGACCCACCCGGTCCGACTGGCCTTCGACTCGATGCCGACCGCCGAGGCTCTCCAGCACCGGGTCGACTCGATCAGCGACGACGTGTGGTTCGACGACCCCAACGGCACCCCCGACCATCGCCGCCATCTGGCCAAGCACTACGCCGAGGAGATCCGCATCGAGCTCAGCACGGGAGCCCAGGCATGACCTACACGGTGAACGGCAAGCCGTTCGACGACGAGCCCGACCCCGGCCAGTGTCTGCGCACGTTCGTTCGTTCATTGGGTTGGCACGGCGTCAAGAAGGGTTGCGACGCAGGCGATTGCGGTGCGTGCACGGTCTGGCTGGACGGCGCGCCGGTGCACAGCTGCATCACACCGGCGTTCCGTGCCGACGGTCGCCACGTCACGACCATCGAAGGACTGGGAACGCCGGACGACCTGCACCCCGTGCAGAAGCAGTTCCGTGATGCCCCTGGCTTCCAGTGTGGCTTCTGCACCGCGGGCATGATCATGACCGCGGCGACCTTCACCGACGAGCAGAGACGGGACCTGCCTCGGGCCTTGAAGGGAAATCTCTGTCGCTGCACCGGATATCGCGCCATCGAGGACGCGGTCAACGGTGTCAGTGCCGTCGAGGAGGCCAAGCCGGGTCAGGCCGTCGGATCAAGCGTTTCGGCACCTGCGGCCATCGGTGTCGTGACGGGGACCGTCGAGTTCACCATGGACACCGAGATGACGGGCATGCTGCATCTCAAGGTGCTGCATTCACCCCACGCCCACGCCCGCATCGTGTCCATCGACAAATCTGCCGCGCTGGCCGTGCCCGGCGTGCACCGCGTGTACACGTGGCAGGACGTGCCGAGGAAGCGCTATAGCACCGCGATCCACACCGATCACCTCGTCGATCCTGACGACACCTACATGCTCGACAACGTCGTGCGCTTCGCAGGCCAACGGGTGGTCGCCGTGCTGGCTGACTCGGTCCGCGCGGCCGACGAAGGCTGCCGCAACGTCGTCGTGGAGTATCAGATACTGCCCGCCGTCTTCGACCCCGAGGAGGCGATGACCGACGGTGCCCCGCAACTGCACACCTACGACGATCCGTTTGCCTCCGACAAGGACCGCAACGTCCTGCTCGAGTTGCACGGTGAGATCGGGGATATCGAAGCTGGTTTCGTCGATGCCGACGTGATCCACGAGGGCACCTACTTCTCGCCGCGGGTGCAGCACGCGCATCTCGAGACGCACGGGACGATCGCCTGGATGGAGGACGGCAGGCTGAATGTGCGCACCGCCTCCCAGTCACCGTCGGTCGCCAAACTCAAACTGGCCCATCTGTTCAGCCTGCGACCCGACCAGTTACGGGTGTTCTGCACCCGAGTCGGCGGAGGGTTCGGAGGAAAGCAGGAGTTGATCTCCGAGGACCTGCCCGCACTGGCCACGCTCGACACCGGACGTCCCGTGTCGTGGGAGTTCACCAGGGAGGAGGAGTTCACCACCGCATCGCCGCGGCACCCGATGAAGGTGACGGTGAAGCTCGGCGCGAGGGCGGACGGGACACTGACCGCGTTCACCTACCGCAACGTCTCCAATACCGGCGCCTACGGCAACCACGGCGGTGAGACGCTGTTCGCCGCCGGTGCCGCGATCGCGCTCTACCGTTGTCCGAACAAGAAGTTCGACGCGTGGTCGGTCTACACCAACACCGTGCCCAGCGGCGCCCTGCGTGGTTACGGCATGACGCAGCCGGGCTATGCGGTGGAGTGCGCGATCCACGAGCTGGCGGTCAAGCTCGGCATCGATCCGATGGAACTGCGGCGCCGCAACGTCGTCCGCCCCGGTGATGCCCTGCTTGCACTGGCCGACCACGCCGACGACGTGGAGTTCACCGAGGACGGCATCACCGAATGCATCGACCTCGTCGACGAGGCGCTGCGCCTCGACGACAGCGGTAGCGAGCTCGGCGACGACTGGCTCGTCGGCGCAGGCGCTGCGACCTCACTGCACGAGACGGCCCCACCCACCGACCACATCTCCGACGCATGGGCGACGCTTCGTGACGACGGAATCTATGAAATTGCGGTCGGCACAGTTGAATTCGGTGAAGGCACCTCCACGGTCCACGTGCAGATCGCCGCGACCAACCTCGGCACCACACCCGCGCGGATACACCTGGTGCAATCCGACACCGACAAGACCGGCTTCGACACCGGCGCCTTCGCGAGTGCAGGCATGTTCGTCGCAGGCAACGCGGTGAACTACGCCTCGACCGCCCTGCGCAAGCGCATCTTGGGATTCGCGGCGGCGATCACCGGTGTCGACGTCGCCGACTGTGCGATGGACGATGACGGCGTGGTATGCGGTGACGCCCGAATCACGCTCGCCGAACTCCTCGAGGCGGCACGCGCGCGCGGGATTCGATTCACCGAGTCGCGCAAGGCCTACGGTTCGCCGCGCAGCGTCACGTCCAACAGCCACGGTTTCCGGATCGCCGTGCACCGGATCACCGGTGAGATCCGGATCCTGTACAGCGTGCACGCCACCGATGCCGGCGTGATCATCAACCCTGCGCAGGTGCGCGGTCAGGTCGACGGTGGCGTCGCCATGGGCATCGGCTTCGCGCTGACCGAGAACTTCCGCGTCGACGACAACGGTGTGATGGTCAACCCGAACCTGCGCAACTACCGCATTCCCACCTACGCCGACGTCCCTCGCACGGAGTTGCTGTTGGTGAAATCGACTGACTCCCTTGGCCCGATGAAGGCGAAGGGCATGGCCGAATGCTGCATCAACCCCGTGGCCCCCGCACTGGCCAACGCGCTCGAGGACGCGACTGGGATCCGTTACCGGTCATTGCCCTTCAGTCCCGAGCGCATCTACCGCCGACTCCAGTCCGACCGCCTTCTTCCCGCGAGCTCAGAGGTTGGCTGACGTGCCGGATTCGACGACGACCGACAACGCGGCGACCGTCATCATCGGCCAGCGGGTCCGGCCGGATTACGAGCACGAATTCACCTCCTGGCAGCATGATCTCAACGAGACGGCCTCGCACTATCCCGGCTTCCTCGGCGCGGAGGTGACGGCGCCGACGCCGGTACAGCCGGACTGGGTGGTGGTCTACCGGTTCGACTCGATCGCCAACGTGCAGGCGTGGATCAACAGTGCCGCCCGGCAGGACCGCCTCGACGTCGGGAGGAAATTCCTGGACGGACCGCAGACCCAGCAGGTGGTCGGCGGAGCGGCCAAGCCGACGGATCAACTCGTCACCGTCGTGGTCAGCCATCGGGTGAGCACCGATCACGTCGACGAGTTCCTCGCCTGGCAGGACCGACTCCGTTCTGCCGAAGAAGATTTCGAAGGCTTTCGTGGTTCGGAGATCTTCCGCCCGGTCGAAGGCGTGCAGGAGGAGTGGACGACCCTGTACCGCTACAGCAGCGCCGAGGACCTCGACAAGTGGATGATGTCGGACAAGCGCCGTGAACTCCTCGCCGAGGGCAGGCAGTTCCACCACTTCAATCTGCGCACGGTCGACAACTCGTTCGGCAGCTGGTTCGCCTTCGACGACCACGGCAACGAAGCATCCCCGCCATCGGACACCAAGACGTCACTGGCGGTCTGGATGGGCCTCTACCCCACCGTCGTGTTCCTGACACTCGCACTGTCGCCGCTGCACATGCCGCTCTGGCTGGGCATGCTGGTCGGAAACCTGTTGTCCAGCTTCGCGATGAGCTTCGTAGCGATGCCGTACTACGTCAACCCGTTGCTCAAGCGTTGGCTGCGACCGCCGCCGCGGGCCCCCAAGGTCCGGTCGTACTGGCAGGGCATCGGCATCATCGCCGCACTCAACCTGTTCTGGGTGGTGGTGTTCTACCTGATCACGAAGGTCATCTGGCACCTGCCCTGACGTCCTACCTGCCGCCGAGCGGGGCCGCCACCGTCTGGCCGGGTATCGCGGGCAGCGTCGCCAGCAGCTTCGAGTCGACGGTCGTCGCGTCCGGAGTCTTGCGCTCGAGTGTGTACTTGCGCACTTCCGCACCCGCCGGCGTCACCCCAGACACCAGCACGTCCGCACCGACGGTGGTACTCGTCGTCGCCACCGCGACACCCCGACCTCCTGGGAAGGGCGCAAACGACGCGATCTGGGCGTACTTGGCGTTCTCCTCGTGGTGATTCGGGTTGTCCAGGTAAATCCCCGGCTGTCCGTCGAGAAGCGAGCCGGTGGACCACGCCCGCACACTGCCGTCACCGGCGAGTTGGCCCGTCACGATGCTCTTCGCACCGCCCTCCGCTCCCGCCACCCAGCCGGTCGACAGCGACACCCCGCCCTGGTAGCCCTCGTCGTAGGCCATGAATTGGGCAGTCATCCTCGGCTCGTTGGGCTTGGTCGAATGTTCCTGTGTCGCCGTGCCGTTGGCCCGCGCGCGTGCCGTCGGCTGGTACAGGTCGTAGCGGAAGGTCTTGATCAGCGGCGCGTCGCCAGCACCTGGCGCCGTGACGATGCTCTCCCGCCCGGAACCCAGTTCGACCATTCCCGTCGCCAGCGTCACACCCGACTCGGAACCGGGATACGGCGTGAACGCGGAGAACACGTCGGGTGCCTTGCCCGGATCGCTCGGCAGCGTGGACGAGAAGACCTTTATCTGCGACTCCATCCCCGGCCCAGAGCCGACGATGATGTTGTCGGCCATCGCATTTCCGTCGATGTCGGTA
>JAOPWT010000038.1 GCA_025965555.1 Mycobacterium sp. | reverse complement strand
CGCCGACCAGACCGGCGCGGAGACCACCGTCACCGCCGAGCCCGGCCGCTTCACCATCGCCGTCGACGGTCAGGCCGTCGGCCTGGCCGAGTACGTCGACCGCGACGGCCGTCGCACCTTTCCCCACACCGAGACCGACAGGGCATTCCGAAGGCGCGGCCTTGCGACCATTCTCGTCGCCGAGGCACTGCGCGCCACGCGGGAGGCAGGGCTGCGCATCGTCCCAGCGTGTTCGATGGTGGCCGACTACATCGACAAGCACCCCGAGTACGACGACATCACAGACGCGTACTGACGTATCGCCGGCGTCAGCGCGGCAGTGCGGCGTCCAGCCTGGCCACGTAGTCGTCCACGTCGACCTGCGGAGTGGACCCGTGCATGGTGAACGAGACTTGAAATCGGTAGCAGCACGGGGAAACCCATCGTGAAGATGACCGGCGACGGCTACCTGGATTCCATGTCGGTGCTGGTGGTGCTCGGCTTGCTCGACGAGGAACTCGGCAAGGGGGTAGCGCGACAATCGGCCCGCATCCTCGACACCGCCACCCTCGATGCCATGGGCGCGTTCTACGAACGGCTGCGCGGGCATCCGTAGTTGCCACCGATATGGTCGTCTCCCATGACGACACAGCTGCCGCCTGCGTTCTTCACGCCCGACGGCGACAGCTTCATCCCCAGCACCATGGCGAGGGGCCCCTGGGGATCGACGATCGGCGGCAACTTCGTCGGCGGCATCCTCGGGCACGTCGTCGAGAACTCCGTCGGCGACCGGGAGTGGCTGCTCGCTCGGCTCACCGTCGACCTACTGCGGCCCGCCGTCATGGAGCCGGTGCGGGGTCGCGCGTCGTTCGTCCGGCAGGGCAGGCGGCTCACCCTCGTCGAAGCCGAGTTGCTGCAGTCCGACACCGTGGTGGCTCGCGCGACCGGATTGTTCCTGCGCAAGGGCGAGCAACCGCCGGGCGACGTGTGGACGTCTCCGCTGAAGATGCCGCCGGTGCCACCCGAGACCGCTGAGCTGGCGCGTGGCGTGCCGATGTTGATCTGGGCCTACGGGAAAAATCCCGGTGTGGCCGGGCGCAGCTTCGACTTGACCGAGTGGCAGCACGACGGGCCGAAGTTCGTCTGGGTGCGGGATCTGGTGCCGCTCGTCGACGGCGTGCCGACGACGCCGTTCACGCGCGCGTCGATGGCCGGTGACGTCGCCAGTTCGTTGACCCATTACGGCACAACGGGTTTGCAGCACATCAATGCCGACTACACCCTGGCGCTGAGCCGGCTGCCGGAGGGTCGGGACATCGGACTCGCGGCATTGACCTTCTCGGGCCATGACGGGATCGCGACCGGTACGGCGGCATTGTTCGACGAGCGCGGGCAGATCGGTACGGCGACCGCCACCACACTGGCCAACCCCGGCTTCGCCCCACGGTCGCTGGGCTAGCCGGTATCTCAGGTCAGGTATTGGGCCGTCGACCCGGCGACCGGCATTGCCGGCATGTCGAGCTTGCGGTGGTCCCAGCTGCGCAACCGGCTGGGCACCACCCGCACCGCGACCCGGTTGTTCATCATCTGATCGACGAACGGCTTCATGTCTTCGGTGTACGGGCCGGTGTAACGCTCCCACACGCTGATCCCGACGCGCAGGAGCAAATCCGGGTCGCCATCGACGATCTCGGCCCGACCGTCGATCGACACGCCGCGAAGCGTGTCGTACGTCTGGCCGTCCTCGATCATCACCGTGATGGTCGGGTCGCGCCGGAGGTTGACTGCCTTCTGCGACTTCGCCTTGGTCTCGAACCAGAGCTCACCGTCGATGAGGGCGTACCACATCGCGACGAGGTGCGGCTTGCCGTCGGCCGAGAGGGTCGCCATGGTCGCGGTGCGGCTGTGATCGATGAATTCGGCGATCTCGTCGTCGCTCATCACGATCTTCGAGCGCTGGTTCTTTCCCATCTGGTATCCCTATCAGGCGTCCGCGGCGGTCACCGTCACCGGGATGCCGTTGAGGGCTCCGTTCCCCGACGGCTCGTCGATGAAGTTCGGCGGCGACAACACGTTCGTGTTGACCCCTGGCGCATTGTTCGCCACCGCCATCCTGGTGCCTGGTCTGCCATGGCCCCATCCGTGCGGCATCGACACCACGCCGGGCTTGATCGCGTCGGTGACGTCGACGGGGACCCGGATCTCCCCTCCCGACGACGCGACCGAGACGACGTCGCCGGAGACGAGGCCTCGTCGCTCCGCGTCGTCGCGGTGCATCAATAGCACGCATCGATCGCGGCCCTTCATCAGCGGCGGCACGTTGTGCAGCCAGGAGTTGTTGGACCGCAGATGCCGTCGACTGACCAACACCAGTTCCTCGGGTGGGCGGACCAGGCGCCGCGCCAGCCGCGGGAGGTCGTCGAGCAGATACTGCGGTGCCAGCCTGATCTTCTGGTCCGCGGTGCCGAGAACTTCGGGGACCCTGGACACCATCGGGCCGAAGTTGATGCCGTTGGGCTCCGCCTTCAACTTCTCCAGGGTCAGACCGTTGGGATTCTGGCCGTAGCGGTCGCCGAAGGGGCCGGTGCGCAGCGTCAGGTCGAGAGTGCGCTCCGGGCCGCCGTGCTCGTAGTGCGCTCGGATCTCGGCACCGTCCAGCCCCTGGGTGAAGCACATGTAGTCGAAGAACCCGTCGTCGATCGCGGTGACGTCGACGTCCTCGGCGGGTGTCCCGGTGCACAGCCCCGTCAGCCGGATCAGGACCTCCCATTCGTCGGGCGCCTCGGGATCCGGCTTCGCGAACACCGGGGCCGAGTAGTTGGCGAAGCTGTTGACGGCGAAGTTCAAGATGAGGTCGTCGTGGTGTGGCTGTTCCAGCGGTGAGGAGCCGGGCAGGATGACGTCGGCATGACGCGTGGTCTCGTTGAGCCACAAGTCGATTGAGATCATCGCATCGAGGCTCGGGAGCACTTCGTCGAGCTTGTGGCCGGCCGGCGTGGACAGCACGGGGTTGCCTGCAACGGTGATCAGCGCCTTGAGCTGTCCCTCGCCGGGGGTGGCGATCTCCTCGGCCATGCACGACACCGGGACCTGGCCGAGGACCTCCTTGGCGCCGCGGACGCGGGTACGGTACCGGCCGAAGTCGGCCACCCCGTCTTCCAGTCCCGGGATCGGTTGCACGGTGACAGACCAGGCCGCGGGACGGGGAAACATGCTGCCACCGGGAACGTCGAAGTGCCCCGTCAGGATGTTGACGACGTCGACGAGCCAACTGGCGAGGCTGCCGAATTCCTGGTTGCACGTACCGATTCGGCCGTAGACGACGGCACGCGCAGTGGCGGCGAGCTCGCGCGCCAGCCCGCGGATGCGTTCGGCGTCGATCCCGGTGGCCGCGGCGACCCGGTCCGGCGACCAGTCGGCGACCACGTCCCGCACGACGTCGACCCCGTCGAGGTACGGCTCGACGACGCCGAGGTCGACGAGGTCCTCGGCGAACAGCGTGTGCGCCAGCGCGAGCAGTAGCGCGGCGTCGGTGCCGGGGGTGATGGGCAACCACTCGTCGGCGCGCTCGGCTGTCGCCGTCCGCACGGGATCGATGACGATCACCCTGCCGCGCTTGCGAATTGCGCCGAGGATGCCCATCACGTCGGGTGCCGCCAGCAGCGAGCCCTGGGAGGCGGCGGGGTTGGCGCCCATCACGACCAACAGATCGGTCCGCTCGATGTCGGGAACCGGGAAGCTCCACCACCCGCCATACATCAGGTGTGAGGACAGGTTCTTGGGCCACTGATCGACGGTCCCGGGCGAGTAGGTGATCGGCATGCCGGACAGTCCGAGCAGGATCCCGGCGTAGCGGGCCAGCGAGAAGGAGTGCGCGAGCGGGTTGCCCGTGTACGCGGTGTCGGCGCCGATTCCGTATTTCTCGATGACCGGGGTCAGCAGTTCGGTGCAGCGCCTGAACGCCTCGTTCCAGCCGACCTCCCGCCACTGTCCGTCGACCTTGATCATCGGCGTGCGGATGCGGTCGGGATCCTCGTGCAGGGCGCCGAGGGAGGCTCCCTTGGGGCAGATGTGGCCGCGGCTCCAGGTGTCTTCGCGGTTGGGACGGATTCCAGCTACCCGGCCGTTAGCCACCTGGATCTCCAAGCCGCACATGGCTTCACATAGCGGACAGGTATAGAGGTGCAGACCGTCCTCGCCGGTGCCCACCAGTTGCCTCGTCGCTTCGACCGACATCGGAGGCC
The DNA here is from genome assembly GCA_025965555.1 of Mycobacterium sp. Taxonomy (GTDB): domain Bacteria; phylum Actinomycetota; class Actinomycetes; order Mycobacteriales; family Mycobacteriaceae; genus Mycobacterium. Next base: position 17,622 of record JAOPWT010000038.1, on the reverse strand, counting down.
TCCTCGAGTGCATTTGTCGTGACACACTGTATCGACGAATCTCCGATCGAAGGGCTCGAATCGTGAAGTCCGCATCCTCGACCCGGCACCGGCGGCAGGGCTCGCGTCGGGATCCGTCGATCGATTCGGCGGTGCTCGCCGCGACACGGCAGCTGCTCGTCGAGCGTGGTTACGCGGCCACATCGGTCGATCTGATCGCCACCACGGCCGGGGTGAGTCGGCCTGCCGTCTACCGCCGGTGGAGCTCGAAGGCCGAGTTGGTGCACGAGGCGGTGTTCCCCGATCCGGGACCCGAACCCACCGAGGACGAACTGACCGCGGAGATCCTCCGGCTGTGCCGAGGAGCGCTCCGGATGTACGGCGATCCGGCTGTGCGCGAGGCGATTCCGGGCCTGCTCGTCGATTTGCGTTCCGACCGCCGGCAGCGGCGGGTGATCAGCGACCGGCTGGAGGCCGCCGCCCGCAGCCGGCTCGCCGCTCAGCTCGACGACGCCGTCGCTGGTGGCGTCGCCCGCGGGACCGTCGGCGCCGACACCGTGATGGACGTGATCGCGGGCGGCGCGTGGTACGCGGTGTGTGTTCGGCGGGTGGCGGACGTCGACCGCGCCGCCGAGGAGCTGGCCCAGTTGGTGCTACGCGGAGTCCTCTCGTAGTTCTGCCAGCCGGTATACCCTCGCCTTTCGGTAAGTCACTCATCGCGTGGACGAAGCAGGACGTGAACCATGGGCGGATTGAAGGCGGCGATGGCGGCCGCGTGCGTGACGCTGATGGTCTCCGGCTGTCAGTCGACGACGCAGGGGCAGGCGGTCTCCCCGCTGTATGACCCGTTCCGTGCGGGTGGGCTCCCCGCGCAGGACGGCCCAAGCGGCATCCGCGAGGACGCCCCTGCGCCCGAGGGCGACGTGCAGGGCACCGACGGCGGCGCCGCCGACAAGCTCGCGACCCTGGCCGTCAACGACGTCACCGCCTTCTGGGAGAAGAACTACTCCGAATCGTTCGACGGATCCTTCACGGCCATCAAGGATCTGGTGTCCTACGACTCCGACAGCCCCTCGAGCCCGGAGATCTGCGGCGGCCAGACCTACCAGGATCCGAACGCACTGTTCTGTCCGCCAGACCATCTCATCGCCTGGGACCGCGGTGTGCTGATCCCCCTCGGGCAGCAGTTCTTCGGTGACACGTCGATCGCCGCCCTGCTGGCGCACGAGTACGGGCACGCCGTTCAGGACATGGCGCAGATCGTGAACGAGGACACCACCACCATCGTGAGCGAGCAGCAGGCGGACTGCCTCGCGGGCACCTACATCCGGTGGGTGGCCGAGGGTAAGTCACCCCGTTTCCAGCTCAGCACCGGGGACGGTCTCAATCACGTTCTGGCAGGCGTCCTCACGCTGCGGGATCCGACCTACGTCGCCAGTGATGCGCCGTACCTCGAGCAAGGTCACGGCACGGCACTCGACCGGGTCAGTGCGTTCCAGATGGGATTCACCTCCGGCGCATCCGAGTGCGCCAAGATCGACATGGACGAGATCACCGCGCGGCGAGGCGATCTGCCGCTCACGCTGCCCTCTGACAGCATGGGCGACTCGTCGTCGGGCGACGTCGAGGTGACCGAGGACGTGGTCACCTCGCTGATCAACGTGCTTGGCGAGGTGTTCGCACCCAGTGAGCCACCCAAACTGTCGTTCGACGCACCCGCGTGTACGGACGCGAAGCCGAGCCCGCCGGCGTCCTACTGCCCGGAGAGCAACACCATCTTCGTCGACATCCAGGCGCTGGCGGAGATGGGCAAGCCCGCCGACCGTGAGGACTACACCCTGCTGCAGGGCGACAACAGCGCGCTGTCCGTCGTGACGTCGCGTTATGCCCTGGCGGTTCAACACGAACGCGGCGAACCGCTCGACTCCGCGGCGGCCGCGTTGCGTACCGCGTGTCTGACTGGGGTCGCGCAGAGCGCCATGTCGGAGAACAAGAACCTCGCACTGGTGCTGACTGCGGGAGACCTCGACGAGGCCGTAGCAGGCCTGCTGACCAACGGCCTGGTGGCAAGCAACGTCAACGGCGAAACGGTGCCTGCCGGATTCACCAGGATCGTGGCCTTCCGCTCGGGTCTCGGTGGCGACAAGGACCTCTGCTACGCACGTTTCAAATAGCCGGGAACAGGCGGTGGCCCTTAAAGATTGCGTCAATGGCTATCATGGTGCTTCATTTCGGGTAACACCACGAGTGCGAGGGGGGTTCGCGACCGGTGGCAAGAAAGACCGTCGTCGAATGGGTCGACGACATCGACGGGACTGCTGCGGCGGAGACGGTGACGTTCACCATCGACGGTTTCCGTTACGAGATCGACCTGTCCGAGAAGAACGCGGCCAAACTCCGCGACGCCATGAGTGGGTGGATCGACGCAAGCCGTCGATCGGGTCATCGCCGTGCGCGTGGGGGGCACGGCAAGAACGATCCTTCTGAGTCCACCAACGCCCGGAAGTGGGCGCTCGACCAAGGTTTGGACGTCGGCCCGCGCGGTCGCCTCCGGTCCGACGTGCTCGACGCGTACAGGTCCCGCACCCAGAAGTAGGCACGCCGTCAGGCGTGGCAGACCGCAGATACCACGGCAGGCGTGACGACCAGCGCCGCCAGGGTCGACGCCAGCAGCATGCGTTGACGAAGTCGGGCGCCCCGGCGAACCGGCTCGGCCAGTCGAATCGCCCGGGCCAAGGCTGCCGTGTCCGCCGCGCCCAGTGCGCTGCCGGTCGCGCGCGACTGCCCTGCCAGGGCGAGGAGCCCGCACAGCACCGCGTGTCTGCCGTGCTGCCTGGCGGCCGTGTCGTCGGCACACATCTCCACCAGCCGGCCCACCGAGTCAACGGCGTTGCGAAACAACGGAAGACGGGGCATCGCCGTCGCCAGTGACCGCAGCAGCATCATCAACTGCGGATGCCGCCCGCAGAGATGCGCCCGTTCGTGAGCGAGCACCGCCTCCAACTCGGACTCGTCGAGAGCTTCGAGAGCGCCGGTGGTGAGCACGATCGCGTGGGGCCGGCCCGCCACGCAGTACGCCGCGGGAAGGTCGGCGCGCACGACGACCACGCCTGGGCGGCGGGTCGACGACCCAAGGAGCCTCGCGTCGTGGGCGTGGGCGCTGCTGGTCGCCCAGAACCGCCTCAGCGCGACGACGATTCGACGCGCCACGACAGCCGACAACGCCAGTGCCAGCGCTCCCGCGACGGCGATGCACATGCGACCAAGCACCCCGGCGTGGTTGAGTTCGGACACCACCCGCATGCAGTACTCGACCGGCCCCGGCCTAGCGCCGTGGCGCGCCACCACGTCGAGCAGCAGTCCGATGCCGACCACCAACCACGCCCCGAGTGCCATGGCGACGGCGCAGAGCCACACCGCGACCGAGAGTCGGGGGCTCAGCCCGCTTCGGGTGACCCGCACGAGGAGCGGCGGCCACAACCACGCCACCATCGCCCCGTAGACGAGTAAACAGATGGCGGCGTTCACGAATTGCGGTCCCGTGGCCGGGCCTTGCGCAGTGCCGCGCGCAGCTTGGCGGACTCCTCGGCGTTCATCTGCTCGAGGAAGTGGTTGAGCACCAGATCGACGTCACCCCCGGAGTGGAACGCGTCGCGCATGAGCTTGGCCGACCGTTCCTCGCGAGTCATGGTCGGCCAATACCGGTAAGCCTTCCCTTCGCGCTCGCGCGAGAGCCAGCCCTTGCGATGGAGGTTGTCCATCGTCGACATGACGGTCGTGTAGGCGATGTCGCGGTTGGCGGCCAGTTCGTCGAAGACCTCGCGCACGGTCACCGGCGCGTCGTGGGCCCATGCCCGGTCCATCACCACGGCTTCAAGGTCGCCGAATCCTCGCTGCTGCATGCTCATCAGGTTAACGAGCTACGCGCGAAGTGCGCTGCCCTGCAGCCATTCCTGCCACGGCACGCTCCAGTCGCCGTTCTGCCACTGCTCGAGGGGTCGCCCAGCGGTATTGCGGATCTCGACGACGTCCCCCGGCTGGGAGAACTCGTAGAACCAGCGGGCATTCTCCGCGCTCAGATTCAGGCAGCCTGCGGACACGTTCGTATTGCCTTGCGCCCACACCGTCGCCTCCCGCTCGTGAAGATAGATGCCGTCGGGGCTGATGCGCGTCGCGTACGGCACGCTGATCCGGTAGCCCGACGGGGAGTCGACCGGCAGTCCGTAGGTCGAGGAGTCCATGAGGACGGGATTGGCCTTGTCCATCACGGTGTAGACACCCGACTGGGTCCAGAAGGCAATCGTCCTGCCGTCAACGGTTTCCGAGCCGCCCCGGCCCATCGACGTCGGCATGGTCCGCACCAGGACGCCGTTGTCGTAGACCTTGACCTGCTTGGTCAGATCGTCGGCGATGGTGACGTGCGACGGCCCGATCGTGAAGCCGACGACCCGGTCGTCCTCACCGAAGAGTCCTTCACCGAGTTGCGCGCCGTAGATGCCCGCCGCCACGCGAACGGCCGTATTCGGCGGGTAGTGGTCCCGCGGCCGCCAGTGCGCCTTCTGATCGTTGATCCAGGACCAAGAGCCCTCGACGGGCGGAGTGGTCGTGACCCGCATCCGGCTCTCCGCCGCGGCCCTGTCGCGGATCGCGGAGTCGAAGCGCGCCACGATGACCGTCCCGACGCCATACGTTGCACCGTCGCGAAGTTCGGCACCGGATGTCGTCGTCAGCGTGACGCCGGTCTGGTTCTGCGGCACCACCGTCGAGAAGTGCGTCGTGCGGGTCGCCGTCGTGGCGTCGGTGCCGCGGGCGGTCGCGGTCAGTGTGTAGGTGCGCCCGTATCCGAGCGCCTCGGCAGGGCGCCAAGCGGTGGCGCCCGCCGTCATGGCGCCCGCAACCGTCCTGCCCTCCTCGTTGACCATGCGGACGTCGGTCAACGTCCCCGAGCGCGCCGTGACCCAGGCTGCGCCGGTGGGGACGACGTCGCGTGCGCCTGCGGCAGGCGAAAGCAGGAGGCTCGGCGGCTCCGCCGCCGCGATCTGCTCCGGCGGCACGGACGTGCGCTCGGCGTGATCGCGCAGGCCGACGCCTGCGGTCGTCGACGTGAGCGCCGCGACCACGACGATCGCGGTGACCACCGCGGTGCGGCGTCGGCGTTCGGTGATCAATGGACACCTCTCCGGTCGGCGCGTCATCTACGTAGCAGCATAGTAGATGCCTCCATCGGAAGCATGCCAACATACGCATGTATCGATGTATGCTCGGGCTCGTTCAACGATGAACCACGAAGGGGGGACACACCATGGGGCAGACGTCGCACGATCACGGCCATCAGAGCCACTCCCACGGGATGTCGGCCGACGCCGACCGGAAGTGGTTGACGCTCGCCCTGATCCTGATCGTCGGCTTCATGGCCGCCGAGGTCGTCGTCGGCATTCTGGCCGGGTCACTCGCGTTGATCACCGACGCCGGCCACATGCTCACCGACGCGGCGTCGATCGTGCTCGCGCTGATCGCCATCCGGCTTGCCGCACGGCCTGCCCGTGGCGACTACACCTACGGCCTGAAGCGCGCCGAGATCCTCTCCGCGCAGGCCAACGGAATCACCCTGCTGCTCCTCGCGGCGTACTTCATCTTCGAGGGCATCCGCCGCCTGTTCTATCCCGGCGAGGTCGAAGGTCTGCTGGTCTTCGTCACCGCCATGGTCGGCATCGTCGTCAACGTCGCGGCCTCGTGGTGCATCAGCAAGGCCAACCGATCGAGCCTCAACGTGGAGGGTGCGTTCCAGCACATCCTCAACGACCTCTACGCGTTCATCGCCACCGCGATCGCGGGTGCCGTCGTCTGGTTGACCGGCTTCGCCCGCGCCGACGCGATCGCCGCGCTCATCGTCGCGGCGCTGATGATCAAGGCCGGGTGGGGTCTGGTGCGCGCCTCGGGCCGCATCTTCCTCGAGGCCGCCCCCAAGGGCGTCGACCCCAACGCCGTCGGTGCGCAGCTGGCCGCGGTGAGCTCGGTCGTCGAGGTGCATGACCTGCACATTTGGGAGATAACCTCGGGCGAGGCTGCGCTGTCCGCTCACGTGATCGTCGGCGACGGCGCCGATTGCCACGCCATTCGCGGTGATCTGGAACAGATCCTGCACGACCGGCACCACATCGATCACACCACGCTTCAGGTCGACCACGTCTGCGCGGACGACCCCGACGAGCACTGCGTGGAACCGCACGGCCAGTCGTATCGAGGCATCTGACCGCCGGCCCGCCACGACACATAAACGGTGGCGGCGACACGCCGGTGAATGCCGCCACCGTTTATCTCTCGCAGGCGTTTAGTGCACCGAGGAGATCGCCGAGTTGATCACCGCGGTGACCGCTTCGGGATGCGATATCAGCGTCAGGTGTGAACCGCCGTCGAAGGTGGTGATCACCGAATGTGCGCGGTTGGCCATCGCCGTCTCCGACGCCGGGGTGATGATCTGGTCACCGCTGCTGATGAAGTACCACGACGGGATCGTCTTCCACGCAGCGTATTTCGATGGGGTGTCGAAGGCCGCGGTCGACGCGACCCGCTGGGTGGCCCAGAGGCGCGTCGCGACGTCGGTCGGGAGGTCGTTGCCGAAGGCGTTGAGGAAGACGTCCTTCTTCAGGTAGAGGTCGACGGCGCCTGCAGGTGCACCCGGGTAGGGCAGCTTGTCGAAGAGCTGGTCCTCGGGCTTGTTCTTGAGAACGGAATTGGCGCCGCTCAGCGACCCGTTGGTCTCACCGACGTCGGGTGCTGCCGCGTCGACGTACACCAGCGCCCTGACGTTCGGATTGCCGTCGGCGGCGTTGGTGATGACCGATCCGCCGTAGGAGTGGCCGACCAAAACGATCGGTCCCTTCATCGTCGCGAGGAAGCTCTTCACCGACTCGGCGTCGGTGGTCAGGTCCTCGAGCGGGTTGGAGATGGCCCGAGCGTCGTAGCCCTCCTTCTCCAGTTCGGCGACCTCGCCGTCCCAGCTCGAGTTGTCGGCCCACGCGCCGTGCACCAACACGACGGTGGGCTTGACGCCGCCTGCCGCGGGCGTGGTGGTGACCGTGGGCGACGACGCGGCCGGCGGCGGCCGGGGCGACGAGCAACCGGCGATCACACCAGCGGTGACGGCCCCGATGGCGATCGAGGCGAGGATGCAGCGCGTCGAATTCATGGCCATGACCTTCGTCGCCTGGGCCCTCGATGTCGGCAACGCTGCCCACCACTGGCGATACCTGCTAACGGGAACGGCCGCACCGCGCTTCGACGCCTACGCCTCGCGCGGGATCCGGATGCCGTACTGACTTATCTTGCGGTACAACGTCGCTCGACTCATGCCCAGCTCACGTGCCGCCTCGGCCATCGTCGGTCCACCACGCGAGCAGAGCACGCGGATGATCTCACCGCGCTCGAAGGCCTCGATCCGCGACAGGTGCCGCGACGGGCCGGCGAGGACTTCCGGCGGAAGGCTCCCGACGTCGATCACGTCGGTCCGGTTGGCGGCATGCGCGACGACACGGGCGAGCTGGTCGACGTTGCCCGGCCAGCCATAGCTCTGCAGGGCGCGCGATGCGGCGGGGCTGACGACGACGTCGCGGCCCCTGGCGCGTTTGGCAATGTGCGCCGCGAGAGGGAGCACGTCTTCCGGCCGGTCACGCAGCGGGGGCACCTCGACGACGGTGTCGATCAGCCCGGCGAGCGCCGCCGGAATGTCCTCGAAGCGTTCCGCCGTCACGGCGAACGGCACCGTCGTCCCGCCGCGGCTCGATCGCACCACCAGATCCCGGAGCTGGTCGGCCACCCACGTCGGCAGCATGTCGACGTCCCGCACGACGACGGCAGTGTGTTCCTTGCCCAGCTCTGGCGTCCACAGGCCCAGCCAGGTCTGGATGTCCGACGCGTCGGGGGCACTCGCGGACAGGATCCGGTCCCGCGGATAGGTGTGCCGCGCCGCCTGCCCGAGCAGCGTCGACCGACCCGCGCCGGGTTCGCCGATCGCGACGACGACGTGACCGTCGGACATCGCCCGCTTCGCTAGAGCGACCGCCGTGTTCCAGGAGTCCGACAGGTCGTGCAAGCTGCCCGAGCCGGGTTCGAGGCGCGGAACTTCGACGCGGAACACCTGGCCACGCGGCGTCCGGCGAGGGCGACGCCCATTTGATCTGGCCAGCATCAGGGCGGCGGTGTTGCTCGCCGCCGAGCGAGCCAGCGCGAGCAGGAGATCGCTCGAAGACTGCGACCAGGTGGTGAGATTGACGCAACCCTCCAGCCGCCCGGTGGACGCGTCGAGAACGGGGACGGCGGCGCAGGTGAACGTGCACAGGCTCATCGCGTAGTGCTGGTCGGCGCGCACCAGCGTGGGCACACGGTCGGCCAGCGCCAGGCCAAGACCGTTGGTGCCGACGTCACGCTCGGAGTAGGCGAAGCCCGGTGCGAGGTGCACGTCGTCGAGTGCCTGCAGGAGGCTGTGGTCACCGCTCATCCGGCTGAGCACCACGCCGTCTGAGTCGGTCAGCATCATGCTGACCGGTTCGTTCGCGAGCGTGCGGTGCAAGTCGAGGAGCACCTCGTTGCCGCACTCGACGAACAGCGATTCCAGGTTGTCGGTGCCCGTGAAGACGGGTTCGACGCTGTCGGGCGGAACCCCGTACTCCTCGCTGCGCTGCCAGGACGCCAGCAGCCGACGGGGCACCGCGGGCGCCTCGCTGTGCTGCAACTGATGCAGCTTCATTCGATCCGGTAGTCCGTCAGACACGCTGTGATCCACGTTACAAGCAGCGTGACACGACGCGACCGGCGTCGGCGGAGACTGCCGTCTCACATTGAGACATTCAGGGACTCGGAAGCCGCGGCGGCCGACCATAGGCTCCGGTCAGTTGATGTGACAGCCCTCACACCAAACCATCAGCCTCGCACGGCAGCCAGGGAGAACCACATGTACCGCAAGGACGGCAACAGCTACTTCATCGTCGACGCCCACGTCGCTCTGTGGGATGCCCGGCCCGAGAATCAGCGCAACATCCACGGCAAGCAGTTCATCGACTGCTTCTACGACTACCACCGGAACCTGTCCCCGGAATCCGAGGTCTGGAGCTACGAGGACTACCTCTATCAGGGCGGCAAGCGCCTGATGAAGGACCTCTTCGACGATGGCTACGTGGACCACGCGATCTTCCAGCCCGCCCAACTCGGAGAGTTCTACTACAAGGGTTTCGGCCAGACCGACGAGGCGTCCGAGCTCGCCAAGACCCATCCCGACAAGCTGACCTACAACCACAACTTCGATCCCCGCAACGGCGAGGTCGGCCTCGAACAGCTCCGCGACGACGCCAGGCGGTTCGGCCTGAAGGGCGTGAAGCTCTACACCGCCGAGTGGCACGGCGATTCCCGCGGCTGGCGGCTGGACGATCCGTGGGCGTACCGGTACTTCGAGGCGTGCCGCGAACTCGGCATCCGCAACATCCACGTGCACAAGGGCCCGACCATCCGGCCGCTGGACCGCGACGCGTTCGACGTCGCCGACGTCGACCACGTGGCGTCGGACTTCACTGACCTGAACTTCATCGTCGAGCACTGCGGGCTGCCGCGGCTGGAGGACTTCTGCTGGATCGCCACGCAGGAGCCCAACGTGCATGCCGGCCTTGCGGTCGCGATGCCGTTCATCCACACCAGGCCCAAGTACTTCGGGCAGATCATGGGCGAGCTTCTGTACTGGATCGGCGAGGACCGCATCCAGTTCTCCTCGGACTACGCGATCTGGACGCCGCGATGGTTGGTGGAGGCCTTCGTCGACTTCCAGATACCGGCCGAACTCGCCGAGTACGCACCGATCACCACGGATCAGAAGAAGAAGATCCTCGGTCTCAACGCGGCCAAGATGTACGACATCCCGGTCCCCGCCGAGCTGCAACTGGCGGACGCCGACCAGCCCGCCGTCGGACCGCGCGGCGCCGACGACCTCGTCGAGGCCTGACGTGGACCGGGAGCTACTGCGCGACGCGGTGCTGCGGGCGCTCGACGCGGTCATCGATCCGGAGCTCGACGAGCCGATCACCGACCTCGGCTTCGTCCACACGGTGGACGTCACCCCGGACGGCGACATCGAGGTGCACCTGAGGCTGCCGACGTCGTTCTGCGCGCCGAACTTCGCATACCTGATGGCGTCGGATTCGAAAGACGTTCTGGTTGAGCTTGACTGGACGCGCAACGTCATCGTCGAACTCGACGATCACCACGACTCCGACATCATCAACACCGGCCTTGCGGCAGACGCCGGCTACCGGGGCACCTTCCGCCACGAGGCACAGGACGATCTCGACGAGCTGCGCGTGACGTTTCAGCGCAAGGCTCACACCGCGGCCATGGAGCGCAGTCTCACCGCACTGCTCCGTGCCGAGCCGCAACGCCCCCTCGCCGACCTCGGTGCGGTTCGCATCCAGGAGCTGCCCGACGACGACACCACGGCCTCCTTGCTGAGACGGCGCAGCGGTATCGGGTTGACCACCGCGCCAACGGATTTGGTGATGGTCGATCACGAGGGCAATGGTTACGCGTCCGAGGACGTCCCACTGATGCTCCGTCGCGCCCGCTCCACCCGGATCTCGATAGACGGCAACGCCCACTTCTGCCGGGGACTGCTGCGCACTCGGTACGCCGACGCCCCCCAGGAATTGCATCTCACACTCGTTGGAAGGAACGCTGAGTCATGAGCACCATGAGAGCCGTCCAGGTAGTCGGCTACCACCAGAATCTCGAGATGGCGCAGGTTCCGATCCCGACGCCGACGGGACCGTTCGACGTCGTCGTCAAGATCGGTGGCGCCGGTGTCTGCCGCACCGACCTGCACATCCTCGAGGGCCAATGGGCCGAGAAGTCACAGGTCGAGTTGCCGTACACGATCGGGCACGAGAACGCGGGCTGGGTGCAGGCCGTCGGCTCGGCGGTCACCAACGTCGTCGAGGGTGACAAGGTGATCGTGCACCCACTGATCACCTGCGGCTTCTGCCGTGCCTGCCGTTCCGGCGACGACGTGCACTGCGAGGCGAACGCCTTCCCCGGCATCGACACCAACGGTGGCTACGCCGACTACCTCAAGACGTCGGCACGCAGCGTGGTGAAGATCGACGATGCGTTGGAGCCGTCCGACGTCGCCGCCCTCGCCGATGCCGGCCTCACCGCGTATCACGCGGCCGCCAAGGTGGCCAAGCGGCTGACGCCTCGGGATCGATGCGTCATCATCGGCGCAGGCGGCTTGGGGCACATCGGAATTCAGGTGCTCAAGGCGCTGTCGCCGGCCGAACTGATCGTCGTCGACCGCAACCCCGAGGCGCTGAAGCTCGCCGAGGCGATCGGCGCCGACCGTAGCGTCATCGCCGACGGGACCCAGGTCGAGCAGGTGCTGGAGCTCACCGGCGGGAACGGCGCCGAGGCGATCGTCGACTTCGTCGGCGAGGGTGGTGCGACGAGTGAAGGTGTCGCCATGCTGCGCGGTGCGGGGGACTACTACGTCGTGGGTTACGGCGAGAACATCAACGTGCCGACCATCGACATCGTCTCCAACGAGATCAACTTCATCGGCAACCTCGTCGGCTCGTACAACGATCTGTGCGACCTGATGGCGCTCGCCGCTCGCGGTGCGGTGAACCTGCACACGCAGAAGTATCGGCTCGACGACTTCCAGTCCGCCATCACCGATCTCGACAATGGCAACGTCCGCGGTCGAGCGATTTTGATTCCCTGATCGAGAGGATGATCTGACGTGATCTTCATCGTCGTCAAGTTCAAGCCGAAGCCCGAGTACGTCGAGAGCTTCCCCGACAAGGTCGCCGACTTCACCCGCGACACCCGCAACGAGCCTGGCAACTTGTGGTTCGAATGGTCGCGCAGTTTGGACGATCCGTCGGAATACGTCTTGGTGGAGGGATTCCGCGACGGGGAGGCAGGCAAGGAGCACGTCAACAGCGCGCACTTCAAGAGGTTCATCGCCGAAACCCCCGCGTTGTTGTCGGCCACCCCGCTCATCATCAGTCAGACGATCGATGCGACGGGGTGGTCCGAGATGGGAGAGATGAAGGTCTGACCGCGCAGACCGTCAGCCCCGGCCGGAAGCGGGAGCGGTCGTTATGCCAACTTTCTAACAGTGGTTACCATTGGGACGGAACGGTCGGGTGCAGACGCGCTCGGCGTCCTGCGACATTGGCGAGGTTGACGGTGAGCGGCTCAGCAGCACTCTTCATCACGGTTTTCCTTGCGTGCCTGGTGGAGGCGGTCGAAGCGCTGACGATCATCCTCGCCGCGGGTACGGCCCGCGATTGGCGCTCGGCGATCACGGGAGCCGTCGCCGGATTGCTGGTTCTGGTGGTGGTCGTCGCCGCGCTCGGACCTGCGATCGCCGTGATCCCGCTGGACGCCCTGCGCCTCTTCGTCGGCGGACTGCTACTGGTCTTCGGGCTGCAGTGGCTGCGCAAGGCGATCTTGCGGGCCAGCGGGCACAAGGCCCTCCACGACGAGACCCTGGCGTATCAGTCCACCGTCGCCGAGGCTGAGGGCGCACCCGTCTCCGGTCGGGCTATGGTCGCCGACTGGTACGCATTCACGCTGTCGTTCAAGGGCGTGATGCTCGAGGGTCTCGAGGTCGCGTTCATCGCGCTGACGTTCGGCGCCAATCAGGGCCGCATTCCGCTGGCCGTCCTTGCTGCCGCAGCGGCCGTGGTCCTGGTGGCGATCGCGGGCGTGGCCATCCGAGCACCCCTGGCGCGGGTGCCGGAGAACGGCATGAAGTTCGCGGTCGGGGTGATGCTCACTGCCTTCGGCATCTTCTGGGGCGCGCAGGGTGCCGGCGCGCAGTGGCCTGGCGAGGACCTCGCGCTGCTGGTACTGATCCCGGCCATCGCCGTCTACGCGCTGGCGCTGGTAGCCCTGTTCAAGCGTCGGGTACCCCTGGCCACCAATGCTGCAACTCCGGGAGACTGATCGTGGACAAGCTCCGTGCCTTCCTTGAATTCTGGTATGACTTCGTCGTCGGAGACGACTGGCGGGTGGCCATGACCGTTGCGCTGGCCCTCGCCGCCACCATCGTGGCCGACCGGCTGACCGGGGTGGCGCCGTGGTGGATTCTGCTCGCGGCGGTAGCCATCGCACTCCCGGCAAGCATCTACCGGGTGACGCGAGGCCGGCCAGCGCCTCAGCGCCCTTCACCCTCCTCGACGTAAACCCTTGCGGCATAGAGTTCCAGTGCCTCGCCGCAGGCGTCCAGAGCGTGGGCCGTCTCCGATCGCTTGGATGCGCCGTAGACGTCGCGCGCCAGCACCTTCTCGTACCAGTTGCGGAGCTTGACCAGCTCGACTTCGTTCTCCTCGAGCTCACCGTAGGTGAAATGGTTTGCGGTGTACTCCTTTTCGAGACCGGCATGGAAGTCGACGCACTTGTCCAGGATCTCCTCGTACTCGCTGTCCCTGGCGGCCTCGAACAGCGCGACGACGTCCTGGCCGCCGGCGACCGCCGAACAGGACAGCAGAACCGCGGAACCGTCCATCTCGAGGATCTCGCGTCGCAACTTGCGCAGCGCGCGCTCCGCGCCGTCGCGAGCGGGCAGCGCCGCCGCCGAGTTCTGCAGGTACACCGCGCCCAACGACTTGAGCCGCCGCCAGACCGCTGCCCGCAAACGCGTCGGCTCGGCGGGGATCCGATAGATCAGCAGCAGCCAGGTGTCGTCGTCCCCGGAAGTCGTCGGCTCGGGATCCTCTCCGGCGGCGCTCATGGGTTCAGTCTGCACGAAGGGGCCTTCCCGCCTCGCCGCCTCGCGCACCTCAGCGTCCTCACAGCGTCTCGTTGCGACCGTGGGTCGAAGGCCTCGCACGGCCGCCTACCACCCACACTGGTAACACCAGTTTGACGAGCGAAGGATGAGACGCGTGAAGGTCCTGCTCGTGGAGGACGAGCCCAGGTTCGCTGCCACCCTCATCATGGGTTTGCGAGCTGAGAGCTTCGTGGTCGTGCACACCGACAACGGAGTCGATGGCCTTTGGGAGGCGACGGAACACAACTTCGACGTGATCGTTCTCGACATCATGTTGCCGGGGCTCAACGGTTACGAAGTGCTCCGCAAGCTGCGCGCCAGGGAGGTGTGGACACCCGTCCTGATGCTGACCGCCAAGGATGGCGACTACGACCAGACCGACGCGTTCGACCTCGGGGCTGATGACTATCTCTCCAAGCCGGTGGCGTTCATCGTGCTCTTGGCCCGCTTGCGCGCACTCGTCCGTCGCGGAGCACCCCAACGCCCGGTCGTGCTGACCGCAGGCACACTCACGCTCGATCCTGCGCGTCGCGTCGTGGAGCGCGATTCCACCCCCATCGAACTGACCCCCCGCGAGTACGGCGTGCTGGAATACCTGATGCGCCACAAGGACACGGTCGTCACCAAGAACGACATGCTCCAACACGTGTGGGACGCCCACTACGCCGGGCCGGACAACGTGGTGGAGGTGTACGTGGGCTACGTGCGCCGCAAGATCGATACGCCGTTCGGTACCAACACGATTCAGACGATTCGTGGTGCGGGCTATCGGCTGGAGTCAGGCGAGTATGCCAGCGGGAGCTGAACGGTCATTGGCGCGGCCGCACCTGGATCGCTAGCGTCCACGCGACGCCGTGCAGGTTGGGCAGCCCGGCTCATCGTCGATGAGCCCGTCACCGCCATTGCAGTGAATCGGTGACGACGCGCCATGGATCCGCGTTGTCGGCGCCGACCGGTCCGGACAGCGTCAGGATCACTTCCGTGCCGGCATGCCAGTATTCGTACCGCTCGATCGCGTCGGTCCCCGTCTTGTTGGTGACCGAGTCCGGCGGTGACGAGCCCTGATAGGTCATCAGGATGACCTGGCCGGTCTTTCGTCGCACCGCGGTCACCATCCCGGGACGGTAGCCGGGGGTGGACGACGCGATGGTCGGGAGTTCGTCGACGCTGACCGACTCGGTGTTGGGTGCCGCAGCGAGGGGCCGGGTCTCGATGCGCTCGGTGTTGAGTTTGTCGGTGAAGACGGTCGCATCGCCGTCGGTGCGGCGCGACCAGCCTTCGGGTACCGACACCGTGAACAACCCCGACGGCGGGGTGAACGCCACGTACACCTGAGTGTCGGGGATGTCACCAACCGGGTTGTTTTCCGGTGCAGGCGTCGCGGCGGCAGTACTGGTCAGGGTGGCCGGACCCGGCGGCGCGGTCCCGCCGTGCCCACACCCAGCAAGCACGGCGGCCGTCGCGACGACAGTCAACGAGCCGACGATCTGCTTCTTCATCGGCGTTCCTTTGATGCGGCTCTGGACACGCTGAAAGGGGAGCGACCCTGAGTTCGGCTGACAGCTCGAGATGGGCACCACGCTATGTGGCTGCGGGAAGTGTGCTCACGCAGCGTGTCACGGTTCAGCCGGCTGGCCCCACGCGGGCGTGGCCTTCACCGTCGGAGAAGCCTGCGAAGTGGCCAGTGTTGCCGCAGCCGTGGATGCCGCGGCAGTAGATTCGCTCGTCGTGACGCCGGTTTGCATCGGGCCCGCGCCACTGAAGTTCTTGGGGCCGGCAGACTCTCCGTTCGCCAACCCGAACGCTGCCATGGCTACGAAGGCGCAGCCACCGACAGCGGCGAAGGCGATGCGCCACCGCGCCGCACGCCGGTTTGATCCTGCTTGATTCGATCGCACTTTCCTGTCCCAACTTCTTCGTCTCTGGCGAATCCGAGCGGATTCGGCCGCGGCCTCAGCCGTCATCGATGATGCACGGCGATCGACACCGCGCCGCTGACGATAGGCCGGGCCTGCTGAGAGACTGCTGAACCTTGCGAAGAGCAAGGTGTGCAGAAGCTGTGATTTGACTGTCCACCAACTGGTTTCGCTGTGAGTCGTCTCAGCGTTCCTTAAGGCAGCTGGGAGCACACTTCACTCGTGTCGAGGGACGGACCGCGTCCACGCGAAGATGAAACCGGCGTTCGAATCGGCACAGGAAGTTGGTCGACGCGATGCACAGCTTGATCGTTCGGATCGCCAGCACGGCGGCGCTGACGTCATCGATGGTGTTGATGTCGACCGCGGTGGCGGACGCGGCCCCCAGCGTCACGGGCCAGACATACGGTGACGCCTCGGCAGCGTTGAGCACCTCGGGCTTCACGCCCACCGTTGCGGTCACCGTCGGCGACCGACTGCCCAAGGAGAAATGTCTAGTGGTGGGCCAGCGCAACGAGAGCGTCGCCCAGCAGGGCACCCACTCGACAGCCGGTAAAACGGTGGCCCTGTCATTGAATTGCGAAAGCCAACAAGCGTCAGCCACGAAACCCGGTTTCTCCGCGGCAAGCCCAGAAGGGCGAGCAGCCAAGGCCGCGGCCGCAGCCGCCGCGGCGCAGCCCACTTCATAGCCACCCGACTCGGGCTACCTGTCCGCGGCTTGAGCCGCCGGCGCGGAACCGGACCCGGTAGTCGCGGCCGACGGGAGCACAGGACTCTGCGGGCCGAGGCGCGGCACCCCCGTCGTGCCCAAGTGCCCCGCGAGCCATGGAAGTGCCGCAGCGAATGCGCCGGCAGCGAACGTCCAGTCGTGGTTACCCGGCTGCGCCAACACCGAGCAATCGATGCCCTGCCCAATGGCTAGATTGCACAGCGATTGGGCCGCGATGTCCTGACCTCCCACGTTGGCGTCGCGATTGCTCGACGGCGCGACCATGAACCAGCCCGAGACGCCGTGGTAGTGGCCGTGTCTGGCGATGGCGGTAGCGGGATCGAACACGGCCCACGCCGCGGCGTTGCCGCCGAAAAGCCGAGCGATGGTCTGCTCCTTCGTGCCTGCATTGGGACCAGCGTCCCCGGCAATGTCGACGAATGTGCTGAACAGGTCGGGATGCATCACCGTGAGGTCCAGTGCGCAGGTGCCGCCGGTGGAGAATCCCGCGACGCCCCACCCCGCGGAGTGCCCGTCAACCCCGAAGTTCGAGATCATGAACGGAACCACTTCTTTGGTCAGGTGATCGGCGGCGTTACCGCGGGGGCCATTGACACACTCTGTATCGATGCCGAACGTGCCGCCGGAGTCGACGAACACCAGCACTGGCGCGTAACCCCCGTGCGCCGCCGCGAAAGCGTCCGCCGTGCTGGCCGCCTCACCGGCCCGCAACCAGTCACCCGGGGTGATGATTTCAGCGCCGACCATCATCACCACCGGCAGCGGGGGCGGCGGTGTGCTCGCAAACCACGCCGGCGGCAGATACACCAGCTCACCGCGGTGGCGGAACTTGGACACTTCGGCGCTGATGGTCACGGACACGACGACGCCGTTTGCGGGCATCGTGCCTTTGCGCTGCATAGCGGCGACGGTTGTCAGGTCTGCCTGACCGGGCAGAGGCCCTTCCGTCATTTCGTTCCACGCTGAATACACCGTCGGGACGTAGCCGACCCACGCGTTGACGACCAGTGCAGCACTGAGCAGACATAGCGACGTCGACGACACCGCCGATGCCCGCTGCCGCCACCTCGCGCCACGCCAACCCACTACCCCCACACCGGCGGCAAGCCCGGCTAGCGCCAGCCACACCCACAGTGCTCGCGGCGCTGGCTCCCCGGCCAATCCCGCGGTGTCGATGTACCAGT